>JAUVKA010000173.1 GCA_030592205.1 Bacteroidota bacterium
CAGAGGAACAAATAATAGCAAGCTAAGCATCGGAAGAAATGCCATTCTGGAGGATTGGTGGGATTATCAATACACTGTTACTGACAAATTCTCCTACCTGGATGGGATGGTGGATGAAGTAGTTGTTTATGGAAGTGCTCTTAATGCTAATCAAATTAAAAAGATTTATTCTGATCTTTTGCCTCTGCCTGAAGTGAAATCTGATTTACGTGTATTACCGGCCGGGCCTGAAGGGCCGTCAGAGTTTGGTGCAAATTATACAAGATTGGATTATACAAAGCAATGGGATCGACTGTGGAGGGTAGGAGATTTCCCGGATGTATTGGTGCGTTTTGCTGATAATAATTGTCGACTGGTATTTTGGAGAGGAACAAGTTTCGTTCCTTGCTGGGTAACTGAAAATGGTATCTGGTATACCAATGAATGGACAGAAACCTGGGGTGCTGATGTAACTAGTTGTGCTGAACCTCTGATGGACAGAGATTGCAGGTTTAGCCATGTCAGGATAATTGAAAACACTGCAGCCAGAACAATTGTCCATTGGCGTTATGGCCTGGTGGATACTGAATATACTTTCGTTGCAAAAGATATTGACGGCAGGGGAGAGTGGGCTGATGAGTATTATATAATTTATCCTGATGGAATTGGTATAAGGAAAATCGATTTGCATTATTCTAATCCCCTTAGGAAACATGATTGGGAGGAATCGATTATTCTTTTATCCCCGGGACAGCATCCTGATGATGTTATGGAAGATCCTGAGATTACACTGGTGAATATGAAGGGGGAGAAGAGCGACTATTCATGGAGAAATGATCTTCCCGTTGAAATGAAAGAACCTGAGGGAGCCAATATTCATGTGGTAAATTTTAAATCAGAATATAAGCCTTTCTATATCATTTCTCCTGAGCCATTTGAATCAGCTGAGGGGAAATATGATTCACCATTTTTCAGATCTTATGCTGCAAAGATGGCCAGTTATTACCGGCCCGATTCTGTACCCAGTGTTTACGGTTGGTGGAACCACTGGCCGGTAACCCCAGTTCCGGGTGATGGCAGATGGGTGGTTAATAACGATCGTGCATCTCATTTCAATCTCACAACTTTTACTCAGTGGAAAGATTATTATATGGATGAAAGTGTGAAGACCAGAATCATGCTGCACGGAATGACAAATGATAAACCTGAAAACCTGGTGCCTTTAGCAAAAAGCTGGCTTGAACCTCCTGAATTGCAAACTACAGAGGGAGAGGTGATCTATGAGCCAGCTGAAAGAGCCTACATTATTAATGAACTCAGTGAGGAAGTTTTTGAAGGAAGACTGATGGCTGATACTGATCATCCCGCAATTAAACCTGCATTTATTTTGAACAATACTCGCCTTGTCAAACCAAATGTAGTTGTAGATGGAAAAAACCTAAGCCCCGGCAAGGATTTTCAGTTTGGTACAGTGAAGGAGCTGGATCAATGGAAAACGATTATTTGGATTGATGGGGACTTTGAAAATGAAGTGAATATTGTTATTCAGTGACTCAGTGACTCGGTAACTCGGTAACTCGGTTACTTGGTGACTCAGTGACTCGGTAACTCGGTGATTCAGTTATTCAATTAATCAAAATTCACTTATATCCTTATTATTAATCACTTAGCCTTGTCCTCAAGCCTTACGCCTTAAGCCTTACGCCTTAAGCCTTACGCCTTAAGCCTTACGTCTTAAGCCTTACGTCTTGGTTATAAGGCCCCATTTGGAATAATATCAAGTTTTTTATCCAAATCAGGTAATTATTTGGAAAAATAGGATAGGAATTTTTGCAAACTTTAAAGTAGATTGCATTAATTATACCTATATCTGTTGATTATGCTAATAAAATCCTTGTCTTTAAAAGCCGTACTTGTCGTATTGCTTGTGCAATCTTGTCTCTTCAAATCTCTTCCAGCTCAAAGCCAACAATTAGCTCTAACTCCTCCAATGGGCTGGAATAGTTGGAATTGCTTCCATGAAAATATAAATGAGCAGCAGATAAAAGAGATTGCCGATGCAATGGTGAGTTCCGGAATGCGGGATGCAGGTTACGAGTATCTTGTGCTTGATGATGGCTGGATGGCTGCAGAAAGGGATGAAAATGGAAATCTTCAGGCTGATCCCGAAAGATTCCCAAATGGGATGAAAGCTATTGGTGATTATATCCATAGTAAAGGTTTGAAATATGGTATTTATGAATGCCGGGGATACCTGACTTGTCAGAAATTACCCGGCAGCTTCGAACACGAAGAGGCTGATATGGCGATATTTGCTTCCTGGGGAGTGGATTACATCAAGTTGGATGCTTGCTATGCCGAGAAAAATGGTCGGCTTACAACTGAAGATCTTCAGATATATAAGGATGCTATAGCAAAAACAGGCCGGCCAATGATTTTAAGCATCTCTGATTTTGGCAATGGAGCATGGGTCTGGGGTGGCAAGGAATACGGTCAGCTCTGGCGAACCTCATATGATATCTATCCATGGATAGAAAATGTTTACCATCATGCTGAATCCTCAGGAGGAGATCTCCGTATTCATCCTGCTTTTAATGGACTATGGCAATTCGCAGGACCGGGACATTGGAATGATCCGGATATGCTGGAGATTGGAAATCTAAAATCAGAGTTAGGGGATAAAATCCATATGAGTCTCTGGTGCATGCTTGCATCACCCTTGATGGCAGGGAATGATTTACGCACGATGTCGGACACAGTTACTCAGGTATTAATTGCTTCTGAAGTTGTTGCGGTAAACCAGGACCCTCGGGGGCATCAAGGGTATAAGGTATTCGATAACGGTAAACAACAGGTTTATAATAAGCCTTTAAGCGATGGAACCACAGCCGTTCTCCTTTTCAATAAAGACTCTGTTCCGGCCAATGTGTCGATATCCTGGACTGAAATAGGTTTAGCGGGGAAACAAAAAGTGAGAGATCTTTGGGCAGGCAAAAACCTGGGTGTCTATAAAGATGGCTTTACAGCCTGGCTCTTACCTCAGCATGGACAGTATCTTCTAAAAGTTGGTAAAAGTGGCGGGGAGCCAATTACCGGACCTCAACCTGTTTCGGAAGAGAAGTATCTCGCAACAAAAAATGGCTTCAGTTACTTGAGCGACCTCTATTATATCATGAAATATGGTCAGGCTCCTTATTATGATCAAAATCCGTATGGAGATTCTATTGTGATTGATAATCAGTCATATGGGAAAGGAATTGCTACTCAAAATGGGACAATCCTATTATACAAAATGGCAGGGAATTCAAATCGTTTCAGAGCAATGGTGGGCGTAGATGCGTCATATACAGGAGAAGGCACAGGACGATTTAGAGTGCTGGAGGAAGATGCCTTTGGAGGCAAAGTCCTCTTCGATAGTGGACTTATGACAAAGGATTCATCTGCTCAACAAATAGATATTGATGTTCGAGGAATGGATTGTATTTTCCTCAAGTTTGATGGGAAGGAAGGGGCTGTTGGGGCCTGGGGGAATGCCAGGTTGGTTGGATTATGGGATGAACACCGTGTGACTTACGAGGAGGCATATGTGGATAGTATAATTCAAGAAAGCGAATTGATCCCAATTAAGCTGACCGGACCCAAGGACAATAGGATTAATATTGTGATAATAAACCGATGGGAGAAGCGGGATGAAAATCCATACAACTCACCTGAGATGCTGATATATGATGGTAAATTATCGGACAAGGAGCGTATTAAAATTGAGAACAGCTTGATTGAGAAGTGGCTGAATTAATCTATTATGAGCAATAACAAAAGTATTATCCTTTTAACGTTCACATCGCTTTTGCTATGTGCATTTCCTTCTGTTGATGCACAGGAAAATGATGCCTTATTCGAATCTTTCAGGAATCCTCCATCTACATCCAGACCTTTTGTCAGATGGTGGTGGAATGGTAACAGGGTTAATGAAAAGGAAGTTTTACGAGAATTAGATCTGCTAAAGGATGCCGGTTTTGGAGGCGTGGAGATTAATCCTATTGCTATGCCGCCGGTTACCGGTGAGCCCACACAAAAGGCCTTGGAATGGCTTAGTCCGGAATGGAACCAGGTCCTTAAGACTGCTTGTCTGGGCGCTAAAGAGAGGGGCTTAATAGCCGATTTATTGGTTGGCTCAGGTTGGCCCTTCGGTGGGAAGTTTTTGAAGCCGGATCAGACAATTCAGCGCATGGCGGTTAATTATCAGGATATTACTGGTTCACATCAAATCAATATAAAGATCTCTGATCTTGAAGATGACTTACCTAAAGAATATCTAAGTGGACGTCTTGAGAAAGAATAAGAAAGAACTTTGAAGTTTGTCAGACTAATTCCGGTCGATGTTAATAGTACTGGGCAAATAATCGACCTGATGCCTTTTATAGAAAATGATGTACTCAATTATAAGCTTCCTGAGGGAGATTATAGATTGGTTTGGGGAGTACTACAGAGAGGATACAGGGAAGTTGTATATGGTACACTTGGTGCAGATGGACCAACAATGGATCATCTGAATAAAGATGTAACACTAGCATATTTTAATAGATTAAAGGAGATTGAAAAAGATCTGGGCATCCCACTTGCAGATTTAATCAGAGCTTTATTCGCTGATAGTATGGAGCTTGCAGGCTCGAACTGGTGTGATGATTTTGCTGAGGAGTTCAAAAAGCGGTGTGGGTACGAACTTGAACCGTATCTGCCATTTATCTTCTATTACTATGACGAACCATATCCTTATGAAATACAAAATGAGGAATTTGCTGATAATCTTTTGAAAGTCAGATATGATTGTAATCGGGTTTTGGTTGATATATTTCATGAAAGATTTACTTCCGTCTTTAAAGAATTCTGCGAGGAAAATGATTTATTATGTCGATATCAGGCCTATGGTAGTCCCTGGTTGATTGGGATTCTTGAAGGTTATATGATTGCTGATATTCCCGAAAGTAATAACTGGTTTTATGTTCAAGGTTCAAGGCCTGATACTGAGAATTATTTTACCTGGGTGAAGAACCATGGTTCAATGATTTGGAATAAGTATGCTTCTGCCGGGGCACATCTTTCCGGAAGGAATATTGTTAGTTGTGAAGCAATGACAAATCTTGGCGGAGTATTTCAAGCCTCTCTGTCGTCGATCAAACAGGCGGGTGATATGAACTTCATTACCGGGATTACTCATTCTGTTTTACATGGATATAACTACTCCCCACCGGAAGCCGGATTTCCTGGTTGGATTCGCTATGGGACCTTCTTCAGTGAGCATAATACTCTATGGCCTCACTTTAAAAAATGGCTTGATTATGATGCCAGAGTGGCTACGGTACTTCAAAACTCAACGCCTGTTGTAGACATTGCTATACTCGGACCGGAAGCTGATACCTGGAGCAAGCATGGCTTGAGAAGGGTACCCTTTCATACCGAGCCATGGTATGTATATGAATTGTGGCAGGGGATCAGTCAGAATGGAAGTTCATGCGATTATATCAATGAGAAAGTATTGCAGGATGCAAGCATGAAGAAGGGAAGGATTTCTTATGGTCCTATGAGCTATAAAACCCTGGTAATAGCTGATAATAAAAGTATCAGCTTGAAAACTGCCAAGGCTGTTAAAAAGTTTATCAAGACGGGAGGGAAAGTGATTTTTATTGGTCAGAAGCCTGTAAGAACAACTTCACTGTCGAAAACAGGTGAGGATAATGAAGTTATTACGATCATGGATGATATCTTTAAGTTAACAGATCAGGTCTTTAGTATAATTGCTCCTTTGCCTGGTACTAATATTACTGATTGGGTAGGGGAGGTTTTTGCATCAAGCAAAGTTGATTCATATTTGGATATAGAAATTCCTGATCGCTCCTTATATCAGATATTTCATAAAGCTGATGACAAGGAAATTCTGTTTATAGCTAATACAAACCGTAAAAGGGAAATCAAAACTAATGTGGATTTCAATCTGGATGGGAAAACTGTATGGAAATGGGATGCTGAGAAAGGTAGCAGAGAGCTAATGCAACATCATAATAACAAACTTAATATTTCTCTAAATCCATTAGAAAGTATGCTGATTGTTATTGAACCTGGTGAGAATGAGAATGGAGGGTCAGGATCTAATTATTCTCCTCCGGAGGTAAAAGAATTTAGATTTAACAAATCCTGGACAGCAAGATTTGAGCCTGTTCAGGGTAAAGATTTTACCATGACTTTTAATGATTTGATAGATTTTAAGGAGTCAGATGACACTCTATTGCAAAATTTTGCCGGTAGAGTTGTTTATTTAACTGATTTTGAGGCAAAGGAATCAAATTATAGTGCTCTAGACCTTGGAGAGGTGAATAATGGAGTTACTAAGGTCTTACTTAATGGGATGACTCTTGGTACTAAATGGTATGGGCAGCATGTATATGAGATTGGCAGTCAGCTAAGACTCGGTCCAAATACCCTGGTTATTGAATACACAAGTTTACTATCCAACTATTGCCGCAGTCTCGACAATGTAGAAGCAAAGAGATGGATCCGAAATAGAGATCTTATTTCAAATGGAATTACCGGCCCTGTACTCCTGAAATAATGTTATTCAGTTATTCAGTTACTCGGTTATTCAGTTCTTTTGTAATTCCCTTATGTCCTTATTACTAACCACTTAGCCTTATACTCAAGCCTTAAGCCTCAAGCCTTAAGCCTCAGTAAGGAAGCCGATTCCACATCCAAATACATCCATACTTTTTCATGAGCCTGAAGAATTGATGCCGGAATATTTACAGAAATATCCCCTTCAATCGTATTCTTAACAGCCAGGGCTTTCCTCTTATCCGGAACGCTGCATATTATAGTCTTCGATTTCATTATCTGCTTGATTGACATGCTAATGGCCTGAGATGGCACTTCATCAAAGGTAAGGAACCATCCTTCTCCAAGTTGCTGTTTCCTGCATGCCTCATCCAGATTTACCAAAATATATGGATTGTCAATCTCAAAATCGGCCGGGGGATCATTAAATGCTAAATGTGCATTTTCTCCTATGCCGACAAAAGCAACATCAACCTCTTGTTCATTTATCAGTTTACCCAATCTTTCACATTCAGCCTTCGTATTTGCTTCTCCATCTATGTAATTGAACTCCCGAAGTGAAGTTAGATCAACAAATCTCTCCTTCAGATATTTTCTGAATGAGGCAGGGTGGGTCATGGGCAGACCGATATATTCATCTAAATGAAAAGCCCTTACTCTTGACCAGTCAATGCCCTCTTGTTTAACTAAATGTGCCAGCATTTCAAATTGAGAAGCTCCGGTGGCTACAATGATACTAGCTTGTCCATTATATAAAATAGCTTCGCGTATCAAAGAGGCTCCCATATTTGCCGCCTTCTTGCCGAGTTCTTCTTTGGTTTCCAGAATATCAATATTCATATTTTGTATTATTTGTCTTTATTCTGATTTAAAAGAAATCAATTATCGCAAAATAGCTGGTCACTAAACTAAATATGATTACAGCAATCAGGGCTATATTCATTTTTGTTCCTGCCCTATGTTCCTTCATTAGTTTTGACCGATTTATCAGGATAAATATTGGAATGGCAACTGCAGGTAGAATAAGTGCCTGAAAAGCCTGTGAGAATACCATCAAAAGTGGAGGAGTGGTACTTACAAATTGCATCCCTAAACCAAAAAGTATTCCTATAAGTCCGAGTATGCGGTACATCGGAGAATGAATTTTCCTTTCTTTTCCGGTGTAATCGCTGATGAGCCAAGGAGCAATCAGGACAATTGGGAAAATCGTAGATATCCCTGCTCCAACAATTCCTAATATCAAAATAAATGCAGCTATTTTGCCTCCTATGGGTTCAAAAAGACTGATCATCTCAACAGTATCATTCAGTTTTAAGCCCATGACTTTTAGCGTTCCTGCTGCTACGGCCATTATAACCAGACTGAGAAAGAACATCATGGAGGCTGAAA
>JAUVKA010000165.1 GCA_030592205.1 Bacteroidota bacterium
AACACTGAGGGAATATGCTGTTGAACCTGTGGGAGTAGATACAATGAGGCCATCAGCCCAGTATGAATTCAAATATTCGCCCCCGAGGTAAGCATGGATAGTGATCATAGAGGAATCATCCCGCTTATGAACAGTCATTTCATTCAATGCAATATTAAAATCACCGAATAATGGCACATCAGTGGTCAGTTGTATGAGGGTACGCTCTTCAATTGTGTATAAGCCATGGGCAATTGAATCAATTGCCTCAGCGATTTTTTCCTGAGAAATATCGGCCAGAAATCCCAAACGGCCGCTATTTATTCCGGCAACAGGTATAGGATAATCTCTTACAAGGGTGATGGCTTCAAGAAAAGTACCATCCCCACCGATGCTTAACATTGCATTCTCATCCCCGATTAGATCACTTGAGCTGTTAAACAACCCGGCTACCTCAACTTTTTCACCAAGACTTTCCTGAACAAATTTATGAAAGGGCTCAAACATGATGATTTCAGTTCCATGAATCATTAATTTCTTCATTAAAAGCCTGAAATTCAATCTAAAACCATCAGAAAACGGGCGACCAAATAGAAGTATCTTATTGCTATGGGGCTCCATGTTTCTGTGCATATCAGATGTTTAAATATCTCATAAATTCTTCATAACGATCCTTGTACAATGTCCCCAGTTTATCATCATCCCTGAATGAAGCCTTAATTGAATAATCGTACCTCTCAAAACTGCGGATAATTGGAGCCAAATCAAATACATTGAGCTTAATTGTGACATCTAAATGGGTCGTGTCGGGTGCAGTGCTGGTAAAAAGACTGAGGATTTTGGCATCATTCTCTTCAACCAGCCTGGCAATTTGCGAGAGCGAGTAATCGCGAGAGGTCATGCTTAAAATCAATATACCTCCCGGTTGATCAGCAGCCGTAAGTAGAGCAAACTTTTTAACCAGATCATGCATACTGATGGAACCCAAGTATTCTTTGTCCTCATTTATCACTGGAACCAAGGTCAACTTTAGCTTGGCGACCAAAGCTACAACCTCGTGAACATGCTGATAATCATACACAAAAGGACTAAACAAAGAAAGACTGGCAGCTCCCAGAGCTTCATTTTGATCTTCCATTCCATAAATATCTGAGTCGGAAATCAAACCCAGAAAATCCTGGTTATTTACAATGGGCAAATGGGAGATTCGATAATCCTCCATCAGGCTGATTGCCTGAATTCCAGTATCAGAGGTTCTTACCGATGGGACTATATCCGAAATTAATTCTTTTGCCAGCATACACTAAGAAAATATCCGTAATTTTGGTATAGAAAGCAGATACTACGATCATGACCAGACTCAGCGTAAATATAAATAAAATTGCAACACTCAGGAATGCCCGAGGGGGAAACATTCCAAATGTAACAAAAGCGGCCATTGATTGCCAGAGATTTGGCGCCCAAGGGATTACTGTACACCCAAGACCCGATCAAAGGCATATTCGCTACCAGGATGTAATCGACTTAAAACCACTGGTTAACACTGAGTTCAACATTGAGGGGTACCCAGGAAAGGATTTTATTGATCTGGTTCTTGAAATTGTACCCGATCAGGTTACCCTCGTCCCCGATCCCCCTGAAGCTTTAACCTCTAATGCCGGTTGGGATACAATAAACAATATGGATTTTCTAAGAAAAACCATACAAACATTCCACGAGAAGGGAATACGGACATCCATCTTCATTGACACGAATACTGAAAACATCAGGTATGCCTCAGAAACAGGCACAGACCGGATTGAACTGTACACTGAGCCCTTCGCCGAAAATTACCCTCTTGGGCCGGAAGAGGCAATTGCTCCTTTTATCAGAGCTGCTGATGCAGCCATGGAAGTGGGACTGGATATCAACGCCGGGCATGATTTGAATTTGGAAAATCTTGGTTTTTTTGCCCGGGCTATCCCCGGTCTTAAAGAAGTAAGTATCGGGCATGCTCTGATTGCTGACGCACTGTATTTTGGATTGGAAAACACCATCAGATTATACAGGCGGCTATTGATCCCGTAGAGACGTATAATGATGTGTCTCTACATTTCATGATAAAATAAACCGCTTAATCACTCTTGCAAACTGTTCAGGCTGTTCAGCATGAAGCCAATGACCAGCTTTTTTTAAAGTTACCATTTGATGCAAGGGAAAAATGGATTTAATTATGTCTCTGTCCTTATCTCCTATATACTCTGATTCTTCACCACGAATAAACAAAACTGGAAAACTTTTAAGTTCTATTTCATTAATTCGTTCCGGATCAAGCCCATCTGAAAGGGCATATATGTTATTTCTCAAAGCCGATAGATTCAACTTCCAGGAATAAACATCCTCCTTTCCTTTCCTAAGGTTCTTCAGAAGAAATTTCCTCAACCTATCATCTTCTAAATATTCTGCTAATTGGGTGTCGACATCTTTAAGGCCGGAAACCTTACTGAGATCAATATCCATCATAGCATCAATGATCTTCTCATGAACCTTAATATGGTTGTTATTGCCATTACTATCAAGATAAGAACCCGGGCTGATATCTGCAATCATAAGTTTGCTAAGCATCCCTGGAAATTCCATGGCAAACCTCATAGCGACCTTACCTCCCATTGAGTGCCCCAAAATCATTGTCTTTTCTATTCCTAGCTGCTTAAGGAATTCTAACAGATCTGTCGTTAATACTTCATAATTATGTTGGTCATTATGAGGTGAGTTTCCGTGATTACGCTGATCCAGCAGATATACCTCACAAAAACCCGAAAAATTCTTTCCGATGTTAAGCCAGTTGTCGCCAGAACCATAAAGTCCATGTAGAATAATCAGAGGATGTCCTGAGCCGAATTTCCGAAAGGTCAAATTCATTATTCAATTTAGCTGTTTTCATTAAGGTGCTGGGTGATCAGTGTGATCAATATTCCGATTCCAACTTTGTTCTCTCCCCCTTGCGGAATAATCACATCTGCATATCGTTTGGAGGGTTCAATAAATTCAAGGTGCATAGGCTTAACTGTTTTTTCATATCGCTCTAAAACTGTTCTGACTGAACGCCCTCTTTCCTCCATATCTCTCATAATAACCCGCCCCAGTCGATCATCCGCATCCGTATCAACATAAACCTTTATATCCATCAGATCACTTAATGGCCGATTAGTTAAAATTAGAATTCCTTCAACAATTACAACGTTCGTAGGCGTAACCCTGACAGTCTCCGTTGACCGGGTACATGAAAGATATGAATAAATTGGTTGCTCTACCGGTCGCCCCATTTTCAACTCCCTTATATGACTGGCCAGCAAGGACCACTCGATAGAACCAGGATGGTCGAAATTCAACTTCTGTCTTTCTTTCAGTGGGAGATGGGAGTTATCCTTATAATAGGAATCCTGGGGAATGAGTGTGACTGCCTTATCGGGCAAACTTTCTATAATCTTCCTGACCACCGTAGTTTTCCCTGATCCGGTGCCTCCTGCTATACCAACAATAAGCATTATATATCTGTTTTCTTAGTTTCGAGGATGAATACTATATTAGTAAAAACTTTGTAAACCAGCTGATTATTTATTAAAACTAACTAAATCAATATGATCCGTCATATCGTATTATTCAAATTAAAGGAATTTTCTTCAGAAGATGAAAGAAAAGATGTTTTGGAAAAGGTTTTAATAAATTTTCGTAGCCTTATTGGAGAAATTCCGCACATCCGATTCTATAAAGTTGAACAGGATATCGTTCAAGGGCTGAACTCTTATGATGTTATAATTGACAGTAATTTCGATTCGATTAAAGATCTTAAGGCTTACCAGGATCATCCGGCTCATCATTATGCAGTTGAACAAAACAAGCAATGGTGCGAACAAAAAGTGGTAATTGATTATCAGCTTAATGATTAAACACAAATATTGAATTTTAAAATCCAAATCTTTCATAACATGTTTTATCCACTGAAATTTAGTCCCATTTACAAGTATCGAATATGGGGCGGGAATAAACTAAAGCTTATTCTGAATAAAGATGATGCCCCAGAAACAACAGGAGAAAGTTGGGAGATATCCGGGGTTCAGGACAACTTATCGATTGTGTCTAATGGACCACTTGCGGGGAATACCATCCAGGAACTTGCTGAAATATATATGGGAGAGTTTTTAGGGGATCATGTATACGAGAAATTTGGAGAAGAGTTCCCCTTACTTATTAAGCTGATTGATGCTAATGATGTCTTGTCCATTCAGGTTCACCCCGATGATGAACTGGCAAAAGACAGGCATCAGGCTTATGGCAAAACAGAAATGTGGTACATCATTGAGGCAGAAGAAGGATCAGGTTTATACACTGGTTTCAACAGAAAACTGGAAAGCGAAAGCTACCTCAAGCACATCAATAACAGCACAATAAAAGAAGTATTGAATTTAGAGACCGTTAAGGCAGGTGATGTATTTTTCATACCCGCCGGCAGGGTTCACGCTACCGGCGCCGGGATATTGTTTGCTGAAATTCAGCAAACCTCTGATATAACATATCGCATTTACGATTGGGATAGAATTGACAAAGACGGTAAAGCCCGTGAGCTCCATACCGATCTGGCAATAGATGCCATCGACTTTCAAATTCATGAAAACTACAAAACAGCTTATGAAGGTATAGTCAACAGTACAAACCAAATCCTCACATGCGATTTTTTTACTGTCAATATAATTCCTTTGAATAAGGTTTTGGAAAAGGATTATTACGATATTGACTCCTTCATTATATATATGTGTATGAAAGGATCATTTACAATCCACTCTGCAGATAATATTCCATGCCAAGTAAAAACGGGAGAAACTGTTCTTATTCCAGCCGGGCTGAACAATATCCGACTTGAACCTGATGGATCAGCAAATATTTTAGAAGTTTACATCCCTTGATTCACTCAAAAAAAATAATCAAAGAAGATGCAGATACGCAAGGCAACATTTCTGATGAGTAATACCGATACGGCCCGTTGTCCAAAGCCAAACTATCCGGAGTATGCTTTTATCGGACGATCAAATGTTGGAAAATCCTCTTTGATAAACATGCTCACGGGTCGGCAAAAGCTAGCCAAAATTTCCGGCAAGCCTGGTAAAACACAATTGATTAACCATTTTTTTATAAATGACAGTTGGTATCTGGTTGATTTGCCAGGTTATGGCTATGCTAAAGTGTCCAAATCAAAGCGTTCGAACTGGCAAGATTTTGTTCTCAAATATGTTGAAACAAGGCAAAACCTGATGTGCTTATTTGTATTGATCGACAGCAGAATTCCTCCGCAAAAAATCGACATGGAGTTTCTTACTCTTTTGGGTGAACTGCAGGTACCATTTGTGTTATTGCTGACAAAAACTGAGAAGCTCTCAAAAACCAAACTGGTAAATAATGTAGAAGAACTAAAAAAGGCTGTACTTGAAAACTGGGAAGAAATGCCGGAATATTACCTTACATCCGCAAAAAATGGTGAGGGAAAGGAAATGGTCCTGGATTTCATAGAAAAAAACAATAAGAACTTTTCATTTGATTAAAATTATTTATCTGTAGAAAACTAGTGTTTTCCTACGTATAAAATTTATTAACTTTGTCCGATTGGTAATGTACTTGTTTTTCCAAATACCCTTAGCTGTCTATGCATCCCAATAGCCCAATTAAGATTTTTTCAGGATCTGCAACCAAGTATATTGCAGATAGAATTGCTCAGAGTTACGGCACTCCATTGGGCAAAGTATCAGTCCAACGATTTGCCGACAAAGAGTTTCAGCCTTGTTTTGAAGAAACTGTTCGCGGCGATTATGTTTTCATCATTCAATCAACTTTTGCCCCAGCCGAGAACCTCCTCGAACTCTTATTTCTAATTGATGCTGCCAGAAGGGCCTCAGCCTATAAAATTGTTGCTGTAATTCCCTATTTCGGTTTTGCACGACAGGACAGAAAGGATCGGCCTCGCGTTTCCATTGCCGCCAAACTTGTTTCCAATCTTCTGGTCACTGCAGGTGTGAGCCGGATCATTACCATGGATCTTCACGCTGATCAGATACAGGGGTTCTTTGATGTTCCGGTGGATCATCTTTTCGCTTCACGCGTATTTGTGCATTACCTAAAATCCCTGGAACTGGAAAACCTGGTGATTGCATCACCTGACACAGGTGGAGTAAAACGAGCCAATTCATACGCTAAGCATCTTGATGTTCCTATGGTGATTTGTCATAAGTCAAGGAAAGGAGCCAATCTTATTGGAGAAATGACAGTGATTGGTGAGGTAAAGGATAAAAATGTAGTGTTGATTGATGACATGATCGACACCGCCGGTACTATCACCAAAGCTGCAGAACTTATCATAGAAAAAGGGGCTATTTCGATTCGATGTTTAGCTTCCCATGCCCTGTTTTCGGGTCCGGCGATAGAGAGAATTGAGCAATCCCCCCTTGTTGAAGTTATTGTTACTGATTCCATTCCTCTCTGCCAGCAGTCAGATAAGATACATGTAGTGACAATCGCTGACATGTTCGCTGATGTAATTAAAAAAATATATTTTAACCAATCCATTAGTTCCAGTTTTATTTTTTAAGTAGTATATTTGCAGCCTTAATTTTTGGCCGGAAATAAATAATGTGTAATGGGGGCATTCACAATTGCAGACCGGCCTGCAGTTGGATTGGCCTGAGTAGCACGAAAAAAATGAAAACAATTGATCTTAAAACTGTTAAAAGGCAGGAAACTGGAAAAAAGGCGACGAAACAATTAAGGAAACAAGGTTTAATTCCTTGTGTCCTTTATGGTGTAAGTGAGCCCATACATTTTTCGGCCGAAACAAATGCATTTAGGCATTTAGTCTACACACCTCATGCTTATATAATCAAGCTCAGCATTGATGAACAGGAATACCTGGCTGTCATGAAGGAAATTCAGTTTCATCCTGTATCTGACAAAATACTGCATGTCGACTTTCTTGAAGTTTCTGACAAGAAACCAGTTGAAATTGGGATCCCTGTTGATATTGAAGGATTTTCCATGGGAGTGCAGGATGGTGGAAAACTTAAAGTTGAAATGCGCAGGCTTAAAGTTAGTGGACTTTTCGGAGATCTCCCTGACACTCTGACTATTGACGTTTCTGATATTGGCCTTGGCGAATCCATAAAGGTTAGAGATCTTTCTTTTGAGAACCTTGATCTTGTAGATCCAGGAAGTGCTGTTGTTATTTCAGTTAAACTGACCCGTGTAGCCAAAGGTATGGCTCTCGATGTTGAAGAAGAGGCTGTTGAAGAGGAAGAAGGAGAAGAAGGAGAAGAAGGAGAAACCACTGATTCTGGCGACACTAAAGAAGCTTCCGCTGAATAGGAATCTGGTTCCCTAAAATAAATTATTAAGTGAAATACCTAATTGTTGGACTTGGAAATATTGGTTCAGAATACACCAATACCCGTCACAACATTGGTTTTAAAATATTGGACGCTTTTGCCGAAGCGTCCAATATTATTTTTGAGCATAAACGTCATGGGTTCGTTGGAGAATATAAATACAAATCCCGATCCTTTATCCTTTTAAAACCTACCACTTACATGAACTTAAGTGGGAAAGCAGTAAATTACTGGTTGCAAAAAGCTAAAATCGATGTTAATCATATGCTTGTCCTGGTGGATGATTTAGCGCTGCCTTTTGGACATCTTAGAATGCGTACCAATGGAGGAGACGGCGGACATAATGGTCTGAAGCACATTAATCAAGTACTTGGACACCAGAATTATTCCCGTCTACGATTTGGCATTAGTAGTTCTTATCAGGCCGGCAATCAGGTTAATTATGTTCTGAGTCCCTTTTCTGCAGAAGAGGAGAAGCTCTTACCAGAACGAATGGATACAGTAAAAAAGCTTATTGAAAGTTTTGGAACAATCGGTGCTGAAAGAACCATGAATATTTACAACAATAGCAAACCTCCTGACACTTTGCCGGCAAGCTCTTCATCAAAGAAATAGCTTAGCAAAAAAATCAATCTATAAAATCCTGTTAAAGATCTGTTAATGGATGGGATATCAGATTATTAGAATTATTTTTAATCTCTGGATTGCCTGAAAATGAGAAAACGATCCATCCGCTTAATAATTGC
>JAUVKA010000049.1 GCA_030592205.1 Bacteroidota bacterium
ATGACCGGATGGAAACGCAGCATGCACTGGGATGACACAGGACTCCCCTGGGTAAATCCCTCCCCAAATCTTCCTACTTACTCCGGCTCTTTGGTTTTTCCCGGAACAGTATTAATTGAGGGCACTGTACTTTCTGAAGGTCGCGGCACTACCCGAAGTCTTGAATTAATCGGGCATCCTGAAATAGACCCATACAAACTGGGGCCTATTCTTAATACTGAGTTGCAGAAGAGAGGATTATCCGGCTTTGCCCTCAGACCTACATTTTTCAAGCCTACCTTTCAGAAACATATGGATAAGGTTTGCGGCGGTTTTCAGGTACATTGTACCAATCGAAATGAATTTGAACCCTGGAAACTGATGCAAGATATTTTTAGAATTCTTTACCATGAGTTGAAACTGGATAAATTCTGGCATACCAATCCTTATGAATATGAAACCAAAGGACTTGGAATAGACTTTATTAATGGATCCCCCGCCCTCCGAAAATGGATTGAAAGTAATGGATCTTCTGAAGAATTAACTGAATTGGAGATCAAGGGACAAAAGGAATTCGAAGAAAGAAGAAAAGAAATTCTGATTTACTTTTAGAAACCGTGAAAATCCGTAATTCCATTTTTCAAGTATGAAGCGCCTGAGTGTGTATAAGCTGAACCTTGTTTATAGAAGTTAAACTGTTGTTGGAAAAAAGAACAGTTGATATGAACCCTATTCAATTCAGGAATATACAACATTAAATTCAATCTGGCTTATCAAGAATATTATATTTAGCCTTACACTCCATCCATTTTTCACGAGCATACTGCTGCATATCAACGACCTTATCTCTCTCATCAACAATCTCTAAGCCTAATAAAGTTTCAATTATGTCTTCCATTGTTACAATGCCATCCATTCCACCATACTCGTCCACAATAAGCGCGATATGTTCTCTCTTCTCGAGTAAAACTTCCCATAAGTGAAATAGTGATTGAAACTCATGAGCTATCACAATTTCTCTACTAATATCTTTAAGCTTTATATTAGTTTCATCTTTAGCCAGCTTCTCCAATACAGTTTGACGAAAAACATAAGCTGAAATATTCTCCTTGTTTTTTGAATAGATGGGAATACGTGAATAATAAAGAAACTCCTTATTACTGAGAAATTCTTCTAAAGACATGTTTTCATCTGCTATCGAAACAACGACTCTGGGTGTCATTATTTCCGTAACTTTTACTGCTCGAAGTCGAATGATATTTTGAATAATTAGATTTTCCGTCTCCTTTAAGATCCCTTCTTCAGTTCCTATTTTTGCCATGGCGGATATTTCTGCCCTACTCACGGAAAGTTCATCTGAATTTTTGGAAAAGAACCTTGTTACGTAACCCGTCAATATCACTAAAGGGTAGGTTATAATTATCATTGCATTAATAATTCTTCCTGAAACCAATGCCAATTCCCTCCAGTACCTAGCTCCAATTGTCTTTGGAATAATTTCAGAAAAAAATAATATTAAAAGTGTAAGAACCGCAGAAATAATACCAAAATATAGTTCTCCAAACATTTTTGATGCCTGTGCCCCTACCCCAGCAGCTCCAATTGTATGTGCAACAGTATTCAAAGAAAGTATTGCTGATAATGGTCGGTCAATATTACTCTTCAATTTGATAAAAGTCCCTGCAGATTTATGACCATTTTCTTTTTTTACATTCAAAAAAGAAATGGAAGTTGATAGTAAAACAGATTCCATTACAGAACATAGGAAAGACACCACCAGAGCGAGAAACAAATAAAATAATAGAAGTATCACGAATGCTTATTGATATTTGTATTCTTCAAAGATAAGCAAGTTTATATTGTTGCAATAGTAGATAAGAGAAGTGTGTTAACAAACTGCTCTTCACAGTTTAAACAGGGTCAAAACATAAAAAAAAGGCTAAGAAACACTTTATATGCTTCTTAACCTTCAACCTCTAACGACTATGATTATTCCGTAGATTCACTTTCCGGATCCACATCTACAACATGCCCAAATCTCCTGTGCTCCGCCATTTTTTGCTTAAATCGTTCTTTCCAGTTTTTCGGTTTTTGGAATTTACTATGATCTCTTCCATGACCGAAACCAGGTGTAAACAACAACTTCGACAAGATAAATATTCCGCCAGCCTGTAAAAGACTGATTTCAGGAAGTCCAAATAGCATTGGCATCAACCAATTCCATAATAAGGACAGTATCAGAGATACTACAAAGGCTGTCAGGGCGAAAAAACCTAGGCCTGCGACAACCATACCGGTAATTTTTAGTGCTTTCATATCATTCATTTATTTGTTTATACAATTCTTTAAGTTTATTACGTAAAAAGAGTACCGCGTACCGTTTTCTGGCCAGAAGGGTATTTTGATTTACTCCTGTGATTTCTGCTATTTCTTTCATGCTACGGCTTTCAAACTCATGATAAACGAAAACCTCTCTCTGCTCTCCCGGCATCTCGTCCAATGCATCCTGAATCTCATCCCATATCAGATCAGCCAGAACTTTATCCTCCGGACTATCTCCCAGTGCAGGAAGTACATCTACCAAATCAATTGGCTGATCAGACAACCCGACAAGAACCTTTTGATCTTCAAGCGACTCAGGCTTTTTCTTTCTGAATAAATCAATAATCCGATTACGAGTCACCGAATAGATCCATGCAGTAATATTTTCAATCGTCTGTATCCCTGTAGAATTTAGGATCAATCTCAGAAAAACATCCTGCAGCAGGTCTTCAGCTTCATCCTCATCAGGAATCCTATTCCGGATAAATCCTAATAATCGGCCCTTTTCCTGTTTATAGGTCTCCTCAATTCTATGTTTATCGCTTTGCGTCATAACATGGTCACTTCATCATTGACGACGAATGAGCTATAATAATATTGTAAGTTTATAGAAACTGATCAAATAACCAACTAATTCCTTTGATGGAATCATGTACGTTCGTCATGGAGATGTATTGATGGGCTATTCAATACAGAAGAAGTAATTTCAAAAACGTTTCTTATCATCGAGATATTAGCTACTTTTATCGATCCCATTCTAAAAACAAAACAATTTTTAATTGAACAATCAGATGAAAAAAATTCTAATAAGCCTATTTTTTATTTCTATTCTTGTAGCCTCAGCTACATCACAAGGTACCAGACTATTACGACAACCTACACTTAGCTCCACTCATGTTGCATTTGCCTATGGTGGCGATATTTGGGTTTCTGAATTAAGCGGCGATAATGTAAAACGACTTACCAGCACACCTACAGTGGAAAGTAGTCCGCATTTTTCTCCTGATGGACAATTAATAGCATTTACATCAAACCGCTCGGGAGCCAATGCAGTATATACAGTATCTGTAAATGGTGGTGATGCTAAACGGCATACATGGCATCCAAGCTCAGCAACAGCTCGCGGTTGGACCCTGGACGGAAAAAATATATTATATGCCTCTTCAAGAGATGTTGCTCCCGGACGCATTAATCACTTATGGACAATATCAATAAATGGGGGCCCTGCAAAAATGCTTGCATCTCAATGGGGAAATGACGGTTCCTTTTCACCTGATGGTAAAAAAATCATACTCGACAGGGTTTCTCGCTGGGACACTGAATGGCGTGCCTACCGTGGAGGACAGAATACTCCACTGATAATACTAAATCTTGATGATCTAAGTGAAACTCTTCTGCCAAACGAAAAAACCACGGATATTCAACCTATCTGGTTGGGTTCAAAAATTTATTTTCTTTCCGATCGAGACTGGACATCAAACATATGGTCGTATTCACCTGAATCTGGTGACCTTAAGCAAATCACAAAATTCAAGGGAACTGATATCAAGTGCTTAAATGGGCATAATAATAAACTCTGTTTTGAGCAGGATGGATATCTGCATACTCTTGATACTGATACAGGTAAAACAAAACAATTAAGTATTACAGTGATTGGCGACTTCCCCTGGGCAGAAGAGAAGTGGGAAACTGTCAGCACACGCGCACGTTCAGTAGGAATATCACCTAAAGGAAAACGTGCAATAATGGAAGCTCGCGGTGAGATATTCACCGTACCTGTTGAACATGGCGACGCAAGAAATATTACACAAAGCTCAGGAGCTGCTGATCGTGCACCATTATGGTCACCTAAAGGGAATGAAATCGCATGGTTTTCTGATGAGGATGGAAAAGGATATGCATTGAAAATAACCACCCAGGACGGTTTTTCAGATGTAAAAACTATTTCGATAGGAGAATCAAAAATGGCCTGGGAACCTGAATGGTCGCCCGATGGAAAATATATTGCTTTTGTGGATGACGATGTGAGGATTCGTATAGTTGACCTTAAATCAGAAAAAATAATCACTGCTGATGTAGGAGGAACAAATATGCAACGCGGATCCATGGGTATAATCTGGTCGCCCGATTCAAAATGGCTGGCATATTCAAAGGCAGGAAGCAATAACCTGAAGCAAATCAAAGTATGGTCCCTTGAAACAAAAGAGGTAAAGGCAATTACGAATATCTTCGCTGATGCCTTTGCTCCTGCCTGGGACAGGGATAATCATCACCTTTATTTCCTTGCAAGTACCAATGTTGCTCTTGGTAGTGGTTGGGCCAACACAAGCGCTATGACTGCCGATCCAACATACGCAGCCTATATTGTAAATCTTAGAAAAGATGATCCCACACCATTCACGATTCGTAGTGATGAGGAAGAAGTAGATGAAGACGGTGATGAAGATGAAGATGCTGAAAAAAAGGATAAGGATTCAGACAAGAAGAAAGATGGAAAAGAAAGCGGAAAAGATGATGATAAAGATAAGGCTGAAAAGGACGACAAGGATGACAAGAATAAAAAAGATGACAAGAAGGGGAAAGGCGTGGTTAAAGATACCGTTTTAATAGATTTCGATGGAATAGATCGCAGAATAATGGCCCTTGGCTTACCTGTAAGAAACTACCTATATACCCTTGCCGGTCCGGCAGGTACTGTATTTATCGCTGAAAGAGTCCCGGGCAGCTTTAGCACTAAACTCTCCAAATACACTTTAAAAGATAGAAAAGCCAAGGAATTTCTAAGCGGATTGAGACAAGCATCGGTTTCAGCTGATGGTAAACACATGCTGGCTCAGGTTGGAAGTTCATGGAAGGTTATAAAAACATCAGGAGCATCGGGTAAGGATGGAAAAACTATGAAAGTCGACCTTCGGATGCGTTTAAACCGACTGGATGAGTGGAATCAGATTTATGAAGAAGTATGGCGACATGAGCGTGATTATTTTTACGATCCTAATATGCATGGCCGCGACTGGGACAAAGTTTATAAGCGCTATGCACCACTTGTTCCATTTGTAAAACACAGAGCAGACCTAAATTATATTCTTGATATGGTAAATGGAGAACTCTCTGTGGGCCATAGTTTTGTTGGCGGCGGAGATATTCCAAAAGGAGATCCTGCTTCAGGCGGACTTCTGGGAGCCGATCTGCTTGCTGAAAATAATTATTGGAAAATTAAGCGTATTTACACCACTGAAAGCTGGAATCCGGGATTAAGCAGTCCGCTTGACCGGCCCGGAATTAAAGTTGAGGAAGGGAATTACCTTGTTGGAATTAATGGCAAGGAGATGACCACTGATGATAATCCGTACAAGTATCTGGATGGAACATCAAACAAGCAAACAGTTATTCACATCAACGACAAGCCGGAATTTAAAGGATCATGGAAAGAAACTATTAAGCCTTTAAGAAGTGAAGGTTCACTACGTACAAGGGCCTGGGTTGAAGACAACAGGCGCCTGGTTGATGAACTGTCAGGAGGAAAACTTGCATACGTATGGGTACCAAATACCAGCGGACAAGGTGTAGTATCTTTCAACAGATATTATTTTGCCCAACAAGACAAAGAAGGAGCAATAATTGATGAACGTTTTAACGGAGGTGGATTACTCGACGATTATATGGTAGATCTGATGACTCGCAAGTTAAGAGCCGGACTCACGAATGAAGTTCCGAACGGAATACCTTTCCGTTTACCGGCTGGAATACTTGGTCCAAAAGTTCTGCTGATTAATGAAATGGCAGGATCTGGTGGTGATTTCTTCCCATGGGTATTCAGGCAGCAAAATGCAGGGCCCCTGGTAGGTTCCACTACCTGGGGAGGATTGGTGAAATCATCTGTTCATTACTCCCTTATTGATGGAGGATCTGTTACTGCTCCCGACAATGCAGTTTTTGATCCCATCAATAATAAGTGGATTGCCGAAAATGAAGGCGTTGCTCCCGACATTGCTGTTCGTCAGGATGCATTATCACTATCAAAAGGCATTGATCCTCAACTGGAACGTGCTGTAAAAGAAGGATTAAGACTTCTACAGGAACAGAAAACAATTAAGGTAAAACCTCCACCATTCTCTACACCAGCAAAGAAAAAATAAAATCAATAAATTGACATCCCCCCTTGGATTTAGGGGGGTACGTAACAATCCCAAGCCAACCCATGACCAGGAAGCTGGTTTCTATGATGTATTTGGTCAATCAAAAAAAAGGTCGTAACTTTTTGGTAACCAAACAACACAGGCCTGAATTAAAAATTCCAGGTCATAAAAGGACATGAAAGCACGACAATTAATTCATGATCTTTTCTCCGAAGCAGGAATAACTGTGAATGGTGGTCAGCCATACGACATTCAGGTGCATGATGATAGATTTTACCCTCTGATAGTGGGAAATGCCCAGTTGGGTATGGGAGAATCTTATATGGATGGTTGGTGGGACTGTGATTACCTGGATGAATTTACAAACCTGATTTTACGAGCCAAACTCAACGAAAAAGTATCGAAAAACCTCAAAGTTCTATTACTCATAATCAAATCCAGATTTTTCAACCGACAAACTAAAGCTCTATCAAAAAAATTGGGTGTAAAACACTACAATCGTGGCAATGATCTGTTTCAGACTATGCTCGATAAAAGGCTAACTTACTCATGTGGATATTGGAAAAATGCAAAAAACCTCGAGGAGGCTCAGGAAGCTAAATTAGACATGATTTGTCGGAAATTGCATCTAAAGCCGGGAATGAATCTACTGGATATAGGCTGCGGTTGGGGTAGTTTAGCAAGTTTTGCAGCTGAAAAATATGGAGTCAAGGTAACAGGGTATAATATCTCTGAAGAGCAGGTTGGGTTCGCCCGAAAGAGATGCAAAGATTTGCCCGTAGAAATAATACTTGAGGATTATCGGGAAGCAAAAGGGGAATATGATGCAGTAGTTTCAGTGGGTTTTATGGAACATGTTGGTCATAAAAATTATCGAAAATATATGGAGGTATGTCATAAATGCCTGAAGGAAGATGGTATAGCCCTTTTACATACGATTAGCAATAATGTAACTACCAATTATATTAATCCATGGACAGACAAATATATTTTTCACAATAGTATGATTCCTTCTGTGTCCAGGATTTCAAAATCATTTGAAGGTCTGTTTATGTTAGAGGATATAGAAAATATTGGGCCTGATTACGATCCAACCCTGATGGCCTGGTATCAGAACTTCCATACTTCATGGCCACAACTACAGTCAAAATATGGCGAACGCTTTTATAGAATGTGGCGATATTATCTACTCTCCAGCGCAGGAGGATTCAGATCCCGATACAATCAGGTTTTGCAATATATTCTTACAAAAAAAGGCAGGAAGCAGCCTGATTGCAGGAGATAATCCAGTTTTATCCCTAAGGTAAAATTACGGATTTATTAAGATGTTTTAACAAAACGAAAATATCCAAATCCTACTGAGATTAAAAAGTAAATTACAACTGTTGACCAGCCTAATGCATTTACTACCTCGCCCAACTGTCCGATAAGAGCAACGACAAAGCCAACACCATGGCCGATAAAGAGTGCAAGAGCTATAGCCCGTCTCGCTTCATTATCCGGGGAATTTCTGGCTGACCAGGTTAAAACACCCAGACCAAAATGTCCAGCCCCAAAAAGTTGTCCGAGGTATTTCATGGGTTCATCAACAGGATTACCATACAATTCGAGTAATTGTCCTGGTAAAATGACGAAAGCAAACCCGAAAACAACTAAAATAATAGCACTGATAATCAAAAGGGTTTTAATTTTCATAGTACACCTCCAATTTTATATTTTAGGTTAATAGAACTGAATACTTTAAATATGCCATACGGCCAGTATCGGCATTGTACTAATATACAGAATATTATCGAGACAGCCAAGTTGCTCCAGCATTACTTATAACCTTATTACTATCAACTTATACTTATACATAAGCCTCAAGCCATAAGCCTCAAGCCTTAGTTACAATAAGTGTAACAATATCCACAAAATAACGTCATATATTTGTTCATCCGTTATCTGACAACTGATATCTCGTCCTATGGAACTAAGCGATCTGAAACTTGCTCTCCGTAATCTGGTCAAGAACAAAGCTTTTACACTTATTAACATCACCGGGCTGACTGTTGGTCTTACCGCCTGCCTCTATATGGCTGTATTGCTCAGGCATGAAACGAGTTTTGATAAATTTCATCCTGATTCTGATCGTACTTATCGGGTTTTATCGGCTTATACATCTCCTGATAAAAACATGCAACAAGGATATTGTGATGCATTGGCCGGACCTGAAATTCTTGAGGCCATTCCCGGAATTGAAACCGGCTGCCGTGTTTCTCCGGCCAAGCCTGTCAAACTGATAAAAGATGAAGGAGTATACATGATTGATGCAGTTAGATATGCTGATCCTGACTTTTTCTCCTTCTTCGGATTTGAGCTTTTAACCGGTAATCCCGAAAACATCCTTGAGGCGCCAAAACAAATCGTTATTACGAAAAGACTAGCTCTTGAAATTTTTGGGGATGAGAATCCTGTAGGTCAAAGCCTGCGGACTTCTGAAGATGCGGATTGGGAGATTATCGCTGTATGTAAGGATGCCAGAAAAGATTCACATATTAATTTTGATATTATTGCTTCCATTAAAACTGCTGAGGCCGATCCAAACCTCTATCTAACCTGGGGCGGAGGGATGCAATTTTTAACCTACCTCAAGCTTGATCCCGCTGTTAGTCCTGAATCTATCGACTTACTTTTCCCGGATTTTCTCTATCCAAGAATCAATAAAAAACTTGAAGGTGCCGGATGGAAGCTTGATTATAAATTGCAAGCGATCTCAGATATTCATCTGGGTGAAACATTGGATTATGATGAATCCAGCAACCGGACAGTCAGCTACTTAATGGTAATTTCCAGTATTGCCCTTTTAATATTGTTCCTGGCAATAATCAATTATATAAACCTGGCATCAGCCCTGGCCAGGTTACGGTTTAAGGAGATCGGTATCCGTAAAATATTGGGTGCATCCAGATCCAGAATAAGAAATCAAATGTTGTCTGAATCAATGGTCCTAACCCTGTTAGCAGGAATTCTGGCTCCGATTTTATTGCATTTTGTCTATCCCAAACTAAACAAGTTAACCGGATCTGAATTCTCACCTTACGCTGAACCGTTCCTGTATGTTATGGTTATTATAGGGATTGTCCTTGTAAGCGGATTCCTCTCAGGAACGGCTCCTGCCATACTCCTGGCCGGACGAAATGCCGCACAGGGTCTGCAGGAAAGGATTAAAGGACGTATGCGCAATACAACACGTAACATATTGGTAAGCCTTCAGTTCACAGTGGCCATCTTCCTGATTATCTGTTTTATCGTTATTCAAAAGCAATCAAGCTTCGTCCTACAGCAAGATCTGGGATTTGAAAAAGAATCCATCATCAGTATTCCAAACGATAAGGGCTACACTTTTGATGAGGCCAAGCGCTTAAAACAGGAAATGAAGAAACTTCCCGAAATTCAGTCGGTCAGTTTATCGAGTGAGATCCCGGGCAGGGCATTCACTGCAAACGGCTATCTTATCGAAGGCAAGGATGACCCGGAGTTGGTCAATGTGGTTTATGCTGATAATGAGTTCCTTGATTGCTTTGGGATAGAGCTTTTATCCGGACGTAATTTCAGAAAAAAGCTGGATGCCGAGAAAACCAACTTCCTCGTCAATAAGGCCCTGGTGGATCATGCCGGCTGGGAACAGCCTTTGGGAAAAACCATACACCGCAATTTCCAGCGCGAGGTGATCGGTGTATTCAGTGATTTTCATTTTGCTTCCTTACATGAACCGATTGCACCGCTTATCCTCTCGGTTCAACCACAGTCAGATGGCTGGCATTATTACCAGCTCAACATAAGACATGGGTCTGCAGATACTCAGGATTTATTAATAAAAATCAGATCGATATGGGAAAATCAAATGCCCGATGCCCTTTTTGATCCCATTTTTGTGGATGAATTTATACAGGAGAATTACGGATCACTTGAAAATCAAACTAAACTCATCACACTATTCTCTATTGTAGCCATTGTGATTGCCTGCATAGGACTGCTGGGAATGTCGGCCTTTGTGGCCTTTACCAGAAGGAAAGAAATAGGAATCCGCAAGGTAAATGGAGCCTTGGTTTCCGACATCGTTCTCAAGCTTAATTTTGATATGCTGAAATGGGTCTTGATTGCCATGATACTAGCCATTCCCCTCAGCTTCCCGGCCATTAACAAATGGCTGATGAGCTTTGCCTACAAGACGGATATCAGCTGGTGGATTTTCCCCCTGGCCGCCTCTCTTGCCATCGGGATCGCCCTGCTCACCATCAGCTGGCAATCATTCCGCGTTGCCAGAATGGACCCGGTTCGTACCTTGCGGTACGAGTAAGACTTAAAACTTAAGACGGAAGACGCAAGACGTAAGACGGAAGAAAAAAAGCAATATATTTTTCCATAATGATGAAATATATTCATCTATATCTCTAAAGGATTATTATGGAGAATGAATTGTCGACAAGGATTTTTAGGTTTAGTGTAAGAGTAGCCAAATACATGAAATTACAGCCCAATGATATTCATATCATTAACTACAAGAAGCAGATCTTGAAATCGGCGAGTTCCGTTGGTGCAAATTACGAGGAATCGCAAGGAGGATGTACAAGGAGAGATTTCCACAATAAGATTGCGATTTCCCTTAAAGAAGCACGTGAAACCAAATATTGGCTCAAAATGTTTCAGGAAATACATAAGTCGAATGAAGAAGTTGAAAAGTTAATCCAAGAAAATATTGAATTAATCAGAATCCTGACCACAATCCACCGCAAAACTAAACCCCAATAAACCTACCTCTTGTGTCTTTCGTCTTTCGTCTTCCGTCTTATTCGTACTTAAGGCTTTCCGCCGGATTCATCCTCGCAGCCTTAAAGGTTACGGAGCTGATAGTGATCAGGGCGATGGCTAGTGCGGTAACACCTGCTACAGCAAAAATCCACCATACAATATCTGCCTTGTAAACGAAATTCCTAAGCCAGCTGGTCATGAGCCACCAGGCAACCGGACAAGCAATTATGAAGGATATAATAACCCAGCGCACAAAACTGAGGGATAGAAGGCTAACAATCTGGCGGACAGAAGCTCCAAAAACCTTACGAACGGCTATCTGCCTGGTCTTTTGTTGTGTCATATATGCAGCCAGACCCAGTAAACCCAGGCAGGCAACAAGAATGGCAAGTATGGACAGGAAGGCGAAAACCTGAGAGGTCTGTCTTTCGTTCTGGTATAAACTGTCATAGTCATCATCCAAAAATGAATAAACAAACGGTATTCCCGGAACCATCCTGTTCCAGATACCTTCTGCCAGACCTGATACCTCCTCCCCCATCCCTTCATCATACCTGACTGCAATATAGGACAATGGTCTGCTCATTTGACCCCTGCGGTGGAATATAGCCATCGGTCTTATCTCACTGTGCATCGATTCATAATGAAAGTCTTTAACCACACCTATTACGGGATAAAAAATATCGTCACTTGTATTTGTCTGTATAGTTTTTCCTAAGGGATCATCCAATCCTAAGGCACTGACAGCAGTTTCATTGAGAATAACACCTGAAGTATCGGATGGAAACTCGCTGGAAAAAAATCTACCCTCGGTCATTCGCAGTCCTAATACATCAGCAAATTTCTCATCTGCTACATAGATGTTAAGAGTAAAATTCTGATCTACATACTCCGATCTGAATCCAATATTACTAAAGGAATACCCTGGCAGGGAACGAGCTCCGGTGACACCAGTGACCATAGAATTAGCTTCCATTTCCTGTCGAAATGGCTCAAAGTTTTCCACAAATGCTGACTGCCCTGTGATTACCAGGACATTTTCCTTATCAAAGCCAAGATCAGTCCCGGATAGAAATTGCATCTGCCTGTTGACCATCAAAGTGCCAATAATCAGAAAGATTGAAGCAGCAAACTGAAAAGTAACCAATGCATTACGCACCCCAAATCCACCCCGTGATGGTAAGGATTGTGACTTTAATACCTTTAAGGGTTGATATGCCGACAGAAACAATGCAGGATACAAGCCTGATAAAATACCCAGTAAAATTCCACCTGCAGCAAGCAATAAAATCATCATACCTGATCCCAGAAGTTCGAAACTCAGCTCTAGTCCCAACCAATCATTAAACCAGGGAAGTAAAAGCCTGACAAGCAGCAGGGCCAGAAAAACAGATACGAGGGTAAGTATCACAGATTCTACAAGGAATTGAGTAATTAATAGTAATCTTGAAGAACCGGATACTTTTCTTATTCCAACCTCTCTGGCCCTCCTGGCAGACCTTGCTGTGGCCAGATTCATGAAGTTAATGCATGCAATGATCAGCACAAAAAAGGCAATAACCGAGAAGATATATACATTCTTTATATTACCATTAGCCTCGAACTCACCATTTAAATCGGATTTCAAATGGATATCAGGTAGTGCCTGGAGGAAAAACTCCCAGAAGTTACCCAGAGAAGCCCATTCATTATACCGGTCCACCCCGATACTTTCTTTGGCATAATTTTGCATTTTCACCTCCAGTGCATCAATATCAGTCTCAGGATGCAACAAAAAATAGGTCACAAAGTTATTCGCCGTCCAGCCATCACTATTCAGAAGATCGGGGAATGACACCAGCGAACAAAGCAAATCATAATGTTTGTGCGAATTAACGGGGATATCTTGATATACAGCTGTTACTTCAAAATCAATTTCATCGGTGTAATCCGAATCAAACTTCAGGACCTTGCCGATAGGGTTCTCTTCTCCGAAATATTTTACAGCATAGGTCTCGCTAATAGCAACCGAATTTGGCCTGTTCAAAGCATTTTCCTTAGTACCAAATATCAGTGGCATGGTAAACAAATCAAATATGGTTGA
Organism: Bacteroidota bacterium; assembly: GCA_030592205.1. Classification (GTDB taxonomy): domain Bacteria; phylum Bacteroidota; class Bacteroidia; order Bacteroidales; family UBA12481; genus JAUVKA01. Next base: position 13,318 of record JAUVKA010000049.1, read on the forward strand.
GTCAGCGAATATTATGCTTCGCTCAGCAAAGATCCGATCCTCATATTTTACAGTTCCATTGCCCCAGCTAATAAATTTCGTACCCGATTCAATCTCAGGAAACCTCTCGCTCATCTCTCTGAACATCCTGGATGATGAAGTGGTCTGGTTAATTCTGGTATTTCCCACCATCGCCTTGATCCCCAACCTGTATACCCTGTCGGAATTGACATGGTATCGGTCGTAACTAAGCTCATGGCTTACAAATAATAAGATCAGCAAAAAGCTGGCAATCCCAACAGTAAAACCCAGCAGATTGATAATAGAATAGCCCTTGTCCTTTCTGAAATTCCTCAGGAAAGCAATAAAGTATTTCTGTAACATCTCGTCTAGGTTTTGTTTCTCTCATTCATATGACGCAGAAATAGGGAAAATGCTACAATCCGCCTAAAACTCCATCACCGCCTGCGTCAGCTTGCCCGGCTTAGAAACCAGCTTAAGACTGCCACCATGAATAAGCATGATCTGTCTGGACAGGCTTAGCCCTATTC
>JAUVKA010000224.1 GCA_030592205.1 Bacteroidota bacterium
GCAGGCTGAAGACTCAGGCATACTCCACAATGCTACCTCCATCAGGAACCTGATTACCGATGGCCTGGTGGACTATCCACGCTTCAACTTTGATGTATTTCCAGATATTACCATGATCAGCGGTGCCGAGCTGCTGGAAACCATCTCTTCGAGCTATGACCGATATGGCACCTCCGATACTATTGTGGTGACGCGCTCCAATAAGCGAGCAAATAAGTTCAATGCGGGTATCAGGAACCAGATTTTATGGCGTGAAGAACAGGTGTCTCCCGGAGATCTTTTGATGGTGGTAAAAAATAATTATTTCTGGAAAGATGAAGAGAAGCGTGTTGATTTTATTGCGAACGGAGACATTATCAGAGTAGAGAAGGTGCTCTCCACCGAAGAGGTCCATGGGCATAAGTTTGCAATTATCTTGATCACATTGCCCGATTATCAGGATATCGAGATGGAGGTGAAAGTTCTCCTTGATGTGATTGACCTTGAAACTCCATCTCTGAGCTACGACCAACAGAAAACACTTTATCTTTCTGTTGCAGAGGATTATCCGAACGAGTCGAGCCGAAGAAAGGTGTCCGAGAAGATATCGACTGATCCCTATTACAACGCCCTGCAGGTAAAGTTTGCCTATGCAGTCACCTGTCACAAGGCACAGGGCGGGCAATGGAAATCTGTTTTCCTGGACCAGGGCTATTTTACCGATGAGATGCTTTCGCTCGATTATTTACGCTGGTTATATACTGCATTTACCAGGGCTTCTGAAAAGCTTTACCTGGTGAACTTCGCCAAACAGTTTACTCCTCGCTGAAAGTTTTGATTCTCTGCATAATTACTCATATTTGAAATCAAATCACATTTAGGCATATGAAAGCGGTTGAAGTAAACCATCTATACAAATCATACACTGGTAAGAGGGCGGTGGAGGATTTATCCTTTTCTGTGGATCCGGGAGAAATCCTGGGACTTATCGGGCCCAATGGAGCAGGTAAAAGCAGCACCATAAAAATTATTCTTGATTTTATGAAACCCGATTCGGGTGAGGTGAAAATATTTGGTCAACAGATGGATGAAGCCTGCAAAAATCAGATTGGCTACCTGCCTGAAGAGAAGGGATTGTATAAAAAACTGACTGCTATTGACCTCATTCTTTACTTTGCCTCCTTAAAAGGGATGGATAAGTCTTCAGCCAAAGAAAAAGCAGATGTCCTACTCAGGAGAACAGGTATGTTTGAGAGTAGAAAGAAAAAAATCAAGGAGATGAGCAAGGGAATGGGACAGGTTATACAGTTCATCGTAACCATTATTCATGACCCGAAGTTGATCATAATGGATGAACCATTCTCCGGTATGGATCCTGTAAACACAGAGCTGATGAAAAACATAGTCAGTGATTTAAGGGATAATGGGAAAACAATTATTCTAAGCACCCATCAGATGAATCAGGTGGAGGAAATCTGTGACCGTGTATTGATGGTAAACGACGGGAGTGAGGTTCTTTATGGAAGTATTGAGGAGGTGAAGGCAAGGTTCAGACAACACTCGGTTCAGGTGAATGTTGAAGGGGAAATTGGTGACTTGCCCGGAGTTATTGAGAAAAAGCTAAATAAAGATTTTGTAGAACTGGTACTGGCATCGGACACAAGGCCTCAGATCATTCTTGATCGAATAAGAGAACAGGGGATAGACATCAATCGCTTTGAAGTTAAAACACCTTCCTTGAATGAGATTTTTTTAAAATTAGCAGGAGCAGATCATGAATAAGACCTATTTGATATTCAAACACGAATTTTTACTTGCCATCAGAAGGCCCGGTTTTATTATTCTAAGCCTTATTGTACCGGTAATGGCCCTCTTGGGCATCGGTATTATTAAATTAGTAAGTAGTCTGTCTGATGCACCTGCAAATGAAATTACTGTCATCGGATATGTGGATGAAGTTGGGATTTTTGATAGTCAAACCACCGAGGGTTTTGACAGACTTGTCCCTTTTTCATCTATGGAAGGAGCCGGTGAGGCTCTGGCCAGACAGGAAATTTCAGAGTTCATCATTATCCCTTCGGATTACACTTCTTCAGGTGTTGTTAAGCGGTACACGCTCCAGAAAGAGCCTCAAACGCCTCCTGCTACTGAAGTGTATATTAAGAGTTTTCTTACAGCGAGTCTTCTGAAAGAAAGGGTGCCTGCCCATATTGTCTCACTTATCTTATCCCCAATAAATCTTGAAGTTTCCCGCATCACCGAGCAGGGAGAAATTGCTATCGAAAAGCGTAATGTTGGTAATATTATTATCCCGGCATTATTCTCTCTTCTGCTGTCGCTTGCACTTATGTTTGGGGCTACCTCCTTAATTAGTGGATTGGGAGAGGAAAAGGAAAGTCGTCTCATAGAGGTATTATTTTCCTCGGTTTCCATTCGCCAATTACTCCTGGGTAAAATATTGGCCTTGGGTATTGCCGGTCTGTTACAGGTTTTGGTATGGTTAATCTCAGCCCCCTTAATACTAAACCTTGCTTCATCCTCTTTTGGTGGATTTATGAGTAGCATTCAGCTACCGGCCAATTTTTTGATCCTGGGAGTTGTATATTTCGTTTTGGGTTACCTGCTTTTCGCAGTTCTCTCCATCGGTATCGGAGCTATCAGTCCCAGTGCCAGGGAAGGCAGCCAGCTATCTATGTTCTATGTGATGTTGGGCTTTGTGCCACTCTGGTTTTCTTCCTTGCTCATGGCTTTCCCCAATAGTTCTATCTGGGTTTTTCTGTCTATTTTCCCCATCACCGCACCTGTTCAGACCATGTTAAGGTTGGGTGTCTCGGATATCCCTGCATGGCAGATATTAACCAGCATCGGAGTACTTGTGATTTCAATTGTCGGGGGACTTTTTCTTTCCATAAAGGTTTTCAGGATGCATATGTTAATGCACGGAAAGAGGCCTGGAATTGCAGAAATCAGGCTTAACTTGAAAAACGCCTGAAACCCACGTTTGATTCTGTTTACTCAGTATTAGCAATATCAACCTCAATTTCGTAACTTATGAGGTTAAATTAAAACGCTAGTTAATAACTCATTATCCCATGAAAAATCCATTTCGCGTATTTTTCAGGATCATAGTTCCCATCATCACCTTCAGTTTTGTTCATTGTTTAGATGGTACTACCCAAAACCAACAAGCCATCGATTCTCTAAAACAGTTAATTGATGAGTCGAAACAGGATACCAATCAGGTAAAGTTATTAGTGAATGTGGGTAACAATTACTTTAGCAGGATCCCTGACAGTGCCTTGCTATATTTTCAAGAAGCCTTAGATATTTCAGAAAAGCTAGATTACAAATGGGGTTTAGCAGAAAGTAACAGGCGAATAGGCATTTCCTACCGTCATAAAGGATTTAATGACGAAGCAATCGAGTATTTATTTAAAGCACTGAACATATTTAAAGAAATAGATGATAAAAGCGCTGTATCCACATGCTACAACAATATCGGTTGGGTTCATAAACTTCAAAGCAATCATGACAAGGCGATTGAGTGTTTTTATGAAGCCTTAAACATTGCTGAAGATTTAGGTGATAAAAGGAAGATGGCAATGTCCTATAATAATATTGGAAATGTACATTCAGATCAGGGGACGAATGATAAAGCAATTGAATTTTATGAAGAAGCTCTTGAGTTATATGTAGAGATTGGCTATAAAAGAGGAGCAGCAATTTGTTACGGAAATATTGGCAATAACTACATGAAAGAAGGATCTTTTAATGAAGCTATTGAATATCAGGAAAAGGCTCTTAGAATAAATCTGGAACTTGGCAATAAGATTGGAACATCAATCTGTTACAACAATATGGGTGAAGCCTACGATAAGCTGGGCTATTTTGATGAGGCGATTGAGTATACCTTAAAAGCAGTTGTATTATTTGAAGAAATGGGATATAAAGAAGGGATATCAAGTGCTTACGGAAATATTGCCTACTTCAATCTGGAGATTGAAGAATCACCTGACTTATCAGAAACTCAACGGATTTATCACCTTAACAAGACTATTGAGTATGGTAATATAGCGATAGGACTGGCTCAGGAAATGAAATCAATTTTCATTGAATATGAGGCAGCAAGTGCACTAATGGAAGCCTACAAAAGGTTTGGTAACCATAAAAAAACTCTTGAGTTCGCGGAGATCATGATTGCTACCAAGGACAGTATGTTTCATGAGGAGAAAACAAATGCCATCCTGGAGATAGAAGCAAGGTATGAAACGGAGAAGAAACAGCAGCAGATTGAGTTGCAGGAATCCCAACTGGTGGCTAAGGATGCTCAAATCAAGCAGCAAAAAACATTTAGAAATGCCCTGGCAGCCGGGCTCTTTGCGGTTGTACTCGTTGTAATAGTTTTTGTCTATGCATATAGCCAGAAAAGGAAGGCCAATAAGAAGATTGTGGAACAAAATAATCAGATCCTGGAGGCAAATGAGGAGTTGAAGGTTTTAAATGAGGCCATAAACAAACAGAATCATGAGATCATCGATAGCATCTCTTATGCAGAAAGGATACAGGCTGCCATGTTGCCTCCTGAAACCTATATTACGGAGCTTCTAAATGAGAATTTTATTCTTTATAAGCCCAGGGATATAGTAAGCGGGGATTTTTATTGGATTAAACAGGTGAACCAATATGTCGTTTTGGTAGCTGCCGATTGCACAGGTCATGGCGTTCCAGGTGCATTTATGAGCATGCTTGGGATAAGTTATTTGACTGAAATAGTGCAAAGAAGGGAGATAACTCAGGCAAACCAGGTTTTGAATGAACTAAGAAAACAGATCAAGTATTCCCTCAGGCAGCATGGAGAACGCGATGAATCAAAAGATGGCATTGATCTGGCATTGTGTGTATTGGACCTGAAAAATAACATGATGCAATATTCAGGAGCAAATAATCCATTGTACCTGATCAGAGATGTAAATGGTAAACCTGAATTAAAAGAATTTAAGGCCGACCGGATGCCTCTGGGGTATTATCTGGGTAAGGACAGAACATTTACCAATCATGATATAGCGCTGGAAGAGGGTGATACAATTTATCTGTTCTCTGATGGATTTATTGATCAGAAAGGGGGTAAGGACAATAAGAGATACATGAGTAAAGGTTTTAAAAACACACTCTTAGAAATTCAGGACCAATCTATGCATGATCAGAAAGTGATTCTGGATAAAAAGCTATCTGCTTGGATGGGGAGTAATTCTCAACTGGATGATATACTGGTTATTGGTGTGAGGGTGTAAATCGTAGCTTACTCCCCGATAATCTTCACCAGGGCGCGCTATTTTTCTGTGCCTGTTGGAAAGGAAGAATGATTTACTCAAACAATGGGATGTGTGTCAAGTATGGCGCCTCTGACACCTAAGAGCTGATTGTCAGTAATCTTCTTCACAAGTTTGAAAGTGCTCCTGTCAATCACATAGATTACACCTGGGGTATTTTTACGCTTTTCACGAGTTGCCTTTTGTCCCCCACAGAAGAAAATATGCTGGTCATCGTGACAGAGAGCTTTACAGAATGATTCGTCAGGATTATGTTCCCAGACCAGTTCGCCTTCCACCATTAAACCTGATGTATTGGGATGCAGTATTTTTTTATCCTTACTGGAGGAAGAGCAGATAGCCATCATTTTATCTTCTACGTACTGAAAATCGTGTGACTCCCATGCATAGGCGAATTTCTCAATCACATTGAATTTCTCGTCGGTCTTCAGTACGCCACTCTCTCCATATTGTTTATGATTAAGCCAGTTCAGGTTAATAAAAAATGCTCCCTGATATTTAACAATATTATTAATGTGGTTGTAGTTAAGTTTGTATTTGACCCTTCTGTCGGGGTATGGCGGCTGAACCTTAATTTTCTGCTTTCGTTTTAGATCTTTATCATAAATCCAGATCTGATTTTTTTTGGTGGCTGTTGTGTAGAGTCTTTCATCATAATAATTCATCTGATGAAAACCGGGAGATGGAATATAGAGCCTGGTTTTTTTTAAGAGTGAGAAATCACTTCGCCTTATCTTATATAGCCTGTTCAGGCTGGCTACAAACAGCATATCTTCTTGCTGGCAGATTCCCATCAAAGGTCCATTTTCTGAAGTTTGAAAAACTACCTGATATTCCTGTGTCTCAGTGTTAAAACGGACTACCTGTCCGTTCACTGTTGCTAGAAGAAGTAAGGCCATTTGTTATTTGTTCAGTTATTATTCCCCGATAATCTTCACCAGGGCGCGCTTGCGGCGCTTGCCGTCAAACTCCCCGTAAAAGATTTGTTCCCAGGGGCCAAAATCGAGTTGCCCCTTGGTTATGGCAACCACTACTTCGCGGCCCATCAGGGTGCGTTTGATATGGGCATCAGCATTGTCTTCATAACCATTGTGCCTGTACTGGCTATATGGTTTTTCCGGAGCCAGTTTCTCCAGCCACACTTCGAAATCGTGATGCAGACCGGGTTCATCATCATTAATGAATACAGATGAGGTGATGTGCATGGCGTTTACCAGTACCATGCCTTCCTGAACGCCGCTATCGCGGATGCACTCTTCAACCTGAGGGCTTATATTGATCAACTCCCTGCGCTGTTTGATTTCGAACCAGAGTTCTTTACGATATGATTTCATAATCATCAAGTTTAGTAGCAAGTTAGAAAAGTTTCTAAAATGAAATCAGTTGTTCTTAGATTTCCTTCTGCTCTTGTATAAATACTCCAGGGTCTTCTCCAAAACCATGGAGGCCTCGCCTGGTGAATACAAAAAGAA
>JAUVKA010000406.1 GCA_030592205.1 Bacteroidota bacterium
ATAACTCAGTAGTGGGTTTTGATGTGGCTGTAAGACCAATATCAATATATATTCTTTTCCAAATCGGAGAAGGTTTTATATATATAAGATCGTACCAAACAGCAGCTCTCTCCTCAATTAGGTACATCCCAATCTCAAAACCATTATTATTTTTATAATCAAACTCAAGGAGAACGGGGCTTCCATTTTGTGGGATTTCAAAATCCTTATTGCTAAATGCCTCAAATACAACCTGATTCTCGTTTAGGAAAATGGCGCCTGAATATCTTCCTTCCCGAATTACAGTGTTCTGATTAACAAAAACCGTATCGGAATAATCAGGGTAAAACAGGCTTGTTCCTGGGTCTTCAAAGTCTTCGATCCATGGAAACTGGCACTCTTCTTTATAGCTTGTTGAGGGCTCAATAAGGTGTATTTCTCCATTATGGAGCTCGTAATCAATAATATATGGCTTGAAGAAGGGATAATCTATTCGTGAAGCTGCTATACCATTCAATTTTATTCCAGGCCGTATTGTTAGGGTTTGTAAACCCGTTCCCAAACTGGGAACTGTGAATGGCATCTCAAAAATCCCCAGATTTTCTCCTCCAACGCTTATGTAGCAAATTGTAATCATATGGCTTGCTGAACCCTTATCAAAATCGTCTACATCAACTTTAAAAGTGTCAATTCGAATATAACTAGGGATTTTTTCGGGGGGGTTGATTAATTCACATGACGACAACATTATCATCACTAAAAAAAAAGAAACAATAATAACTCTAAAAATTTTCATTTTACCAGGGTCGGATTATTCGTTATCAAAAGTAATAATTTTTGACGTTCTGCCCCTTGGATAAAATTCTTCTATGGACTTCTTGAGATTTAGATTATTTTTGAGTTTATTGACAATTTCAGGAATTAATATGCATTCAGGTGATACATTAAAGCATCAGGGCCTCAGGTCAAAATTGCTTACGGAGATTCAGCACAAAGGGATTACTGATGAAAAAGTGCTGGCTGCCATAGGGAAAGTGCCAAGACATTTGTTTATGGATTCCTCGTTTATTCGTTTTGCATATCAGGATAGTGCTTTTCCAATAGCATCGGGGCAAACGATTTCTCAACCGTATACTGTAGCATTTCAAACTCAGCTTCTTCAGGTCGAGGAAGGGATGAAAGTTTTGGAGGTGGGTACAGGTTCAGGCTATCAGTCTGCGATTCTAGTGGAAATGGGCCTTAGGGTTTATACCATTGAGCGTATTCGTAGTTTGTTTCTGGAGGCCCAACTTAGACTTAGTGAACTTGGTTACTCAGCTCATTTTCTGTACGGGGATGGATATGAGGGTAGTCCATCATATGGGCCGTATGACAGGATTTTGGTTACAGCCGGGGCCACTGAAATCCCAGATAAACTTAAGAGTCAGTTAAAGCCTGGAGGTATAATGGTAGTTCCAGTTGGAACTTCCGGCCATCAGGATATGATCCGTTGTGTCAGGAAAGGATCCGATGAGTTTGAAATTACTATGCATGGCGGGTTTGTTTTTGTTCCCCTGCTGAAAGGAAAAAGAGAGTCCTGATGAAGTACAAGGGATCCAGAGTAATAACCGTTCTGCTTATCACTTTTTTGTTTTTTGGTGCCAGGGTGAAAGCAAATACACTTGAGGACACCACCTTCTTAAGAATCTCAATACATATTTTTGCTGATTCCTCAGGTAATGGGAATTTCAATGCTGATTCTTCTTCCCATACGATCTTTCTTACGGAAATTGTGAAGTGGATTAACCATCAGCTTGTTAATCTGGATACTCTTCGTCCTGCAATGCCCTCACCATTTGTGGGGACTACGGGTATTCAGGTCAGGTTAGACAGTATATTTTATCATAATGATCAGTATGCCTGGGATTGCTCCGGGGAGATCGATTCAGATTACATGCGTACTTACTACGTGGATCATGATACAACACTGAATTATCTTGAAAAATATCAAACCCTTCCAATATTTCTAGGAAACAATTATCATGTTGTTGGAGGGCACAATAGCCTGATAGGTGATAAAAGATTTATTGCAATGAGGGGGATATTTTCTGAATTCCTCAACCGGCCTTATCCTAATGCTGTCAGGGATTGTGGAAGAGGTTTGCTTCATGAGCTTGGGCATTCCCTTGGACTTTCACACAATTTCAGTGGAGGAGCTCACGGGGAGCAATGTGATGAATGTGAGGATAATGGCTGTCCTGATGAGGGTAGTTCCAATAATATTATGGATTATTGGCCATCATATGGATATGCTCTGTCGGCCTGTCAGTTGGAAATTATCCTTAGTCATTTGAATGGCGACAGGGGTACAATTGCTGAAGTAATATGCCATGATTCCTGCTATATCGAGCTGGAAAGAATCCATCTCATTTCAGATGGAAGTGAACTTATAGTTAAAGATACCATGTATATGCATGGTAATATGCTTATCGAAAGTGGTGGCAGGTTGATTGTGGAAGGATATATTTCTTTTCCAGAAAGCAGGGGGCTTATCGTCAGCCCGGGAGCTGAGGTAATTCTTAAAAATGGAACATTTGGAAATTTATGCGGTGATCTGTGGGCGGGTATCCAATTTCTTAGCAATGGGTCAAATGCAGAAGCTTCAGGCAGGTTCATTCTTCAAGGAGGAATAATTGAAAATGCTGAAATTGGAATTCTTACAGATTGTATGGAGTTGTTACAACTGGAAGGTGTGAACTTCTTGAATAATCGTTTGGCATTGAGTATTATGGGGGGAGGTGGACTTGGTCTTGGTGAAATAGACTCCTGTGTATTCGAGATCAACCGAAGGATCAACCATTGGGAGACTGGAGAGTATCCGGCAGTTTTCGTTAAGCTTGGAGGAGATGATCAGGTTCGTTTTAATAATTGCCAATTCTATAACAAAGAGGGACACAGAATTTTTGAAGATATAAATAGCGGTATTGGAATATATGTTGACGATGCCGGTTTATATTTGGAAAACTGCAGTTTTGAGAATCTTTTTAAGGGTATATATGCAAGCAGTACAAGCCCGCACCATATATTCCGGGTCGATTCCTCCCGGTTTGAGTTGTGCCATTGCGGGATACAGTTAAATAATTTCCCAAGGGCCACTATAGTATCTTGTATTTTTTCTCTCAACCGCCTGAACACTATGCCATCCATTGGGGTGACTGCCGGCAACGTTGTATGCCTGGATGTTAGGGACAATATTTTTACCACAGATTATGGAGGTGAGCAGCTGCTTGGTATTACATTGAACCATACTTACCCCGGGACTCATTTTGTAGAAGATAATCTTTTTGAATTTCTGCAAACAGGAATTCTAACAATCACTGGATCGGATTTGCCGGAGTGGCCGGCATCTTTGATGTTAAGCAGAACTGAACTATTGAA
>JAUVKA010000383.1 GCA_030592205.1 Bacteroidota bacterium
TATTACCTGGAATTAAGAACTGCTGATCATGAGAAGCTCATAAGGTTTACTCACTGAGATAAACAAGGCGTATGGCTTAAGGCGTGAGGCGTAAGTCTAAGGCTAAATTGCTAGTTATAAGGTAATAAGTGGGTTGAATACAGAATCTTTGAGTGTCTGAGTCACTTGAGAATGATCTTTCTCATCCAGTTGTCAGCACAGCTAGTTATTCTTAGAAAATACAATCCGGCTGGGATCTCCGAAAGATCTTGCTCCAGTATCGCATCTTGACTAAAATGATATATTTCCTCAGATAGAATTACCTCTCCGGTAATCGCATACAGTTTCAAATGTATTAAGCCTGCCGGAACAGAGTTAAGATCAATTCTTATTATCCCACTGCCTGGATTAGGAAAAACAGTAATTTTCGAATATGATTCCAGATCCTCTTTACCCACAATTCTGAGGTTTACCCAGCTTTCGGCTGTATCGTTTCCGCAGATAAAACCTATTGCAATCATTTTAACCAAATAATCACCAGATAAATTGTACACATGTGTTGGGCTTTTCTGGGTTACTTTAATCCCGTCGCCAAAATCCCACATATAAGCATCCGCATCAGTTGAAGTATTTTGGAAGATCACAGTTTTATAATTAATACTCTTACTGAACCTGGCTTTTGGGGGACGGAATATTTCAAGAAAGCTCAACTCTTCCAGTTCGTCCAATCCGTTTAAAATGAGCTTTACGTCTTTCATTCCAGAGGACATATAGGAAACGGTGTGGGGGCCTGCAGAATCAACATACCGGGGGCTTGCACCCGGGCCAAAATTCCAATAATAAGTATCTCTCGTACCAGTTGACTGGTCGGTGAAAATGAGATCCGTTCCCATACATGCCTCAACTTCTGAAACCCTGAATTTAGGTTTTCCCGGATCAGTAATGGATTCTATTTTGATATTATCAATACCGGCTCCGTATCCAATATCACCATTATCAGTGTAATAAAAAGCAAGTTGGACACGCTCCTGCAAAGCCTCGGCTGGTAAATAACACTTGTAATTTGTCCAGTTAGTGTAAGATCTGGTTGTCTCCAGTTCGTGGAAGGTAATCCACTCGTAATCTTCAAAAACACGATACATCAGATAAAGATGATCAATATCTTCCCACTGTCTTAAAATGTAGTCGAATGACAATTTAACCAGATCAGTGTTACTTAGGTCAACCTGATTGGAAAACAGAGTATCAGACACAAGTGTGTTATTGCCGGCTATGCCTGAATTTATACCAATAAAACGAGAGTCTTCATCAGTTCCCATACCTAACTCTTTAGCAGTTCCCCAGTTGAACTTTATTGCAGTGGAGCCTATATTCCACCCAGGATAACCTTCCTCAAAATTTTCTTCATATGGCAGGACTATTCCTGCTGGACGGGGACAATAAACATCATGTGTGTGTGTAGATTCATAATCGACCGAGTCAATGTTATAAAAAGCTGCAACAGAGTAAACATAATCCTGGTCTTTCTCCATACCCTCATCAACAAATACCAAGTCTGTTGTTTGCCCAACTTCTATCTGATCCCTGTATATTTTGTAATACTCAAAATCTTTGTGAGGCAGTCCATGCCAGAGAAGGTTTACTTTCGAATCCCCAGCGAGTAAGCGCATATTGAACGGCCGGTCGACCATCATTGTGTCGCCCGGAAAAATTCCTGAAATACAAGACTGGCCATCCGAGAAATCACTACTATCAGGAGTAAGTGAAGTTACCAGAAAATAGCCATTATGCTCTCCACTCCATCCCCAGTTCACATGGAAATGATCGCCATTGAAGCCATCAAAATTAAAAGCATGCCCAGCTGTACCTTCACCCCGCATTACTATTGGCCGTCCATTGATCAATTCATTTTTCAGCATGTTTATCCATAATTCAACTCGTCCAAAAGTGGACAAACCATTACTCATGATGCGGTGATCATTATAGAAGAAATTATCTTTGAGGACATCCCTGATATCTTCGGTTTGTGCTCCTGAACCATCTGGTGCATAGTTCATTTTCAGGGCAATGCCGGCGTATAACATGAGCCGGGCAATTCTGGTATTTGGCTCATTAAGAGGCATATCTTCCCACACCAGGTCGACTGTATCTAAGTTTACAGCAAAATCCCCATAAACACTATGTGTATATTCACATAATCCCTGACCCTTTGGGGGATAAGACCAATGCCTCATCACCTGAACCATGGCAACAGCTACGCAGCCTGTGGGAGTATTATCAGGAGTAAACTCTCTGTAGCCTCCACTTTGTCCCCAGGTCACTTGCATCATAGGAAAAACCTCATCATCAACCATTAAGCTTTTGAAAGAGCCTTTCAAAGCATGGCTCCAATCAGGGTGTTGTCCGATAGTCTTTAAATTTTCCTTGCGGGTAGTTGAAATCTCCATGGTATATTGATCCAGGAAATCCTGATATGCTTCAGGTATAACTACTGGAGTGGGGCTTGGTGTTAAATTGTAAGCCAGAACAGGAACATGCCTGTCGTCTGCTGAAATCCAAATAAACTGCCCCTGATCAAGAGTAAACTTGTATATTACGGCTTGATTATCAGCCATAATACTGTCCATACCAAGAATATTAATTTCCAAGCTGTTGCTTTGATTGATATGTTTGAACCAATTCTGAGAAACCAATACGGCATCATCTATATCAACCTTTTGAGCCGAAACACCAACTGCAATAAATACTCCAAAATATAAAGCAAGCACTGATCTTATCAGAAACTTTTTCATCCGTAATAAGGGTTACTAGTGGATTGAAACTAATCAAAATTAAGGATAAATTAGGATTTATCAATAATGGGCCCTGATACGTATGGGTTCATAGCCTATTAGTTAGAATAGCAGGACACTTATCCCTCTAATTGACGAATTGGCTAATTGACGAATTGACGAATTGATTAGTCTTTAATCCCCAGTCTTTTCATCACAATGTTGCGATAAGTGCGGCCAATTGGGATTTCCTTCCCTCCAATAATGATCTCGGTTGGGGAGACACTTTCTATTTTGCCCAGAGGAACGAGGTAGGATTTGTGGATTCTGATGAATTGATCATCCTGGAGCTCTTCTTCAAGATTCGATATTCTTGCTTTGTAAATAAATCTTTTTTCGGTAATGTAGATCTGAACATAGTCTTTCAGACTTTCAATATACTGGATATCATCTATATACAATTTTACCATTTTCCTACCCTGACGAATAAAAAAGAATCGTCGGTCGTCACCATCAGGGTGCTGAGGGATAGGCAGATCCCCGGAAGGGCCATAGCGTTCAAGATACTTATTAGCGGCTCTCATAAACCTTGGGAATGCAATTGGTTTGACAAGATAATCGAGGCCATCAAGATCGAAAGCATCTGCCGCAAATTGCCGGTAGGCTGTAGTGAATATAACAGCTGGTGGTGAGGATAGGGCATCCATGAATTCCAAGCCTGATAATTCAGGCATCTGAATATCTAAAAAAAGGAGATCGATCTTATGGTTCTTTAATTCTTCCAGGGCTTCTACAGGATTAGTACAGGTTTTGACAATATGCAACCATGGAGTTTTTTCGATATGGTTTTCCAACACCCTTAAAGCCAGAGGTTCATCATCGATTAAAAGGCAGTTGACTTTCATTGCTGTTTTGTTTTAATAGTTTTCGGATGCTGGAGCGTAGTGACAGTCCCGGCTTGCCGGGATCAGAAATCATTATAACATCAAATTACAATTTTTTCAAGGTTCAGATAAAGACTTATCCCAAATTTCTGGTCTGTTTCATCCAAAGTAAACTCATAATTTTTTGGATAAAGTAACTCTAGTCTCCGTTTCACATTTTTTAATCCAATGCCCTCAGTGTAGCCGGCCTCATCTTTTTCCTGAAGAAGAGGTTTACTGTTTTTAACCTCAAAATGAAGATTTGATCCATCAACTTCCAGCTTAATTGTGACCATGGCATTTTTGCTCACCTTGCTGACTCCGTGTTTAAAGGCATTTTCCACAAAAGGCAATAGAAGCATTGGAGCAATCTTTTTTCCTGCCGTTTCTCCCTCCA
>JAUVKA010000051.1 GCA_030592205.1 Bacteroidota bacterium
AGCCCAGGTATACTGGAAAATGTCCCGGTCTTTTTCATTGGTCAAACGTAAGGCTTCTTCAGTACCTCTTTCCTGAATAAAAACATTCAGGCGGCTTTCATAAGGAGCCAGGAAGGAAAAATACTTCCCGTCAGGGGAAATCTGATAAGCAGTTTTTTCAGGATTTCTAAAAAAATCTTCTACTGGTATTTGGGTTGCTTTCATAGGTTTCTGTTCAGTTTTACATCCGCTAATCATCATCATGACAACCGCCATAGGAATTAATAATAGTTTAATTGATTTTTTCATGACAAAATAGTTTTATGCCAAAGTTATACAACAATCAAACATAATGTATGTTTAGCGACAAATATTGTCTGTTGGTCGAAAATATTTTACTCTGATTTTTGAAAAAGCTAAGTTCATCTTAAATAACTTTACTTAACTTCTCATTAACGCGAATTAACATTGACCTGCCGTAGTTTTGATAATACAAAAATGAAACTCGACTAACATGAAAAGATCAGTTCAATATATCGGATATTTGATTCCCTTTATTTTCGCTGTGATATGCCTTGCATGGTTTTGTAAGACTGATAATTGTTCAGACAACTTCCACCTAAAAGCTGATTATGCTAATCATGGAACTATCTCAATTAAGCAAGAGAGAGCAACAATTCCTTCAGCTTTTGTACTCCCTCGCTGGCTCCCATTCTTAAATAGGTGATTGCTTCATCAGAACCAACAGACGTTTCATTAGGATCAATAACAAATACCGGTGTTCCAGAGGGAGCATAATAGATCAAACTTGCTGCAGGATATACTTGCATACTTGTTCCAATAACCACCACGACATCTGCTTCTTCCATAAAGGGAACAGCTTTCTCAATATTTGGGACAGCCTCACCGAACCAAACAATATGTGGGCGTAACTGATAACCCTTTGCACATTTATCCCCGAGATTCAACTCCCATCCATCGATTTCACTTATCAGTGTTGGATCCTGTGTGCTTCTGGCTTTGCGTAATTCACCATGCAAATGTAATATTCTGATACTACCAGCCCTTTCATGCAGGTCATCAACATTCTGGGTAATAATCTGAACATCAAAATACTGCTCCAATTCCACCAGTCCTATATGTCCGTAATTAGGCTGAACATCAAGCAACTGTTTTCGACGCTCATTATAGAATCGCATGACAAGTTCAGGGTCCCTCTGCCAGGCTTCTGGAGTAGCTACTTCTGTCACCTCGTATTCTTCCCAGAGTCCTCCCATTTCACGGAAAGTTTTAATACCGCTCTCAGCACTCATTCCAGCTCCGCTAAGCACTACCAGTTTCTTCTTGTTTTTCATAATTCTCAAGATAGCAAAATCTATTTGATTATCAGGAAGTAGAGAATAAAACAGAATAAAAATAGACGGAAATCAAAAGGCAAAAACCAAAAATAGCTATTCTATTGTTACCTTCGCTGAGCTATGATTGACCATTCAACTATCGACCGGATTATGCAAACTGCTGAGATCACAGAGGTGATCGGTGATTTTGTAAGTCTCAAAAAACGTGGGGTCAATTACCTGGGTTTGTGTCCATTTCATAATGAAAAAACCCCCTCATTTACCGTATCTCCTTCCAAAGGGATATATAAATGTTTTGGTTGTTCCAAGGGTGGGAACGTGGTTAATTTCATTATGGAACATGAACACCTGTCTTATCCTGAAGCATTGAAGTACCTGGCCAGGAAGTACCATATCGAGGTAGATGAAAAAGAAGAAACTCCTGAAGAGCTTAAGCAAAAAAATGAGAGGGAATCTATGCTCATTTTGTCTGGCTATGCCCAAAAATACTTTTCAAGGATTTTGTCAGATAATTCTGAAGGTCAAACTATTGGCCTTAGCTACCTAAAAGAGAGGGGGATACGTAGGGATACAATTGATAAGTTCCAACTTGGGTATTCTCTCGACAGCAGAAATGCATTCACCCTGGAAGCCGGGAAAAATGGATATAAAAAAGAATTCCTGGTCAAAACAGGTCTTAGTATTGAAAAAGGAGATCAAGTATATGATCGTTTTTGGGGAAGAGTAATGTTCCCGATTCATGGCCTCTCTGGACGTGTTATTGGTTTTGGAGCCAGAACTCTTAGAGCAGATCCTAAAGCTGCCAAATATCTCAACTCTCCGGAGTCAGAAATATATCATAAATCATCAAGCCTCTACGGAATTTACTTTGCAAGACAATCCCTTGTTCGTGAAGATAAATGCATTCTGGTAGAAGGTTATACTGATGTACTCAGCTTTTATCAGTCGGGTATTGAAAATGTGGTTGCTTCTTCCGGAACAGCTTTAACTGAAGATCAAATACGACTGATTAATAGGTTTACCCGTAATGTTACTATAATATATGATGGCGACCCGGCTGGTATCAAAGCTTCACTAAGGGGGATTGACCTTATACTGGAGCAAGGGATGCACGTTCGGGTGGTTCCCCTACCTGATGGGGAGGATCCTGACTCATTTGCCCGATCACATAGTTCTGCCGAACTTCTGAGTTATATTAGCGACAACGAGCAGGATTTCATAAGTTTTAAAACCAAGCTGCTGTCTGAAAATATTGGTAATGACCCTGTAAAAAGAGCAAATTTAATCTCCGAGGTAGTTCGTTCAGTTGCTCAGATTCCTGATCAGATTGAAAGATCTGTTTACCTTCAGGAATGTAGTCGTATTATGGATGTTAAGGAGGAAATCCTTTTTGCTGAAACAGCTAAGACCCGAAGGAGAAAGTACGAGCAAAATCAAAGAAACAGGAATTACCAGCCACAGAAACCCAGAACCATAGCAGCACAGCAGGAATCCACAACTCAGAAAACAGAATCCAGGGCTGAGGAAAAAGAAATTATTCGCCTGATGCTCCTTTATGGGGATAAGGTTTTTTATGAGCTGCAACCTAGCCCAAAAGATACTCCAATACCTGTGAAGGTATGCGGGTTTTTTCTGGAAGAATTTGAAAACGACCAGCTCGAATTCAGCCATCCTGTATATAAATTAATGTTCTCTGAATTCCAAAAGATATGGGAAAATCCGGATCTGGATTGCCAATCCTATTTTATTAATCACACTAACCCGGATATTAGTCGTATAGCAATTGATATGATTCAGCCTGCTCATGAGCTCAGTAAAATACACTCAAAACAAGGTGCATATATCAGAACAGAGGCAAGTATGCTTAAAAAAGTGGTTCCCGAAACTCTAATTTCTTTCCGGTCAAGAATGGTTAAGCAACTTATCAGAGACATTGACCAGGACATCAAAATGTGCCAGAAAAGTGGAGATATGGACAATATTCTTACTCTATTGGAGCAGCGTAAGCACCTTGATCAACTTCGAAAGCAACTCTCAAAAGACCTGAAAAGAATCATCTAAGGCCAGGGACAAATCTTTTTCTTCTATCTGTTTCCTAACGAATCTCGCCCGCCTTAGTGCTTCGATGTACTGATTATAAACAAGTTCCGCCCTTGGGGTATGGGATTTCCCAAAGGCGGAATACTGCTGCTATTACCAATTAACCTAAACCAACTTTTGATGTCCAACTACTATGCCAAACCCTAGCAGCAGCTTTACGAAACTAAAACTCACAAGAATCAGAGTTAATTACCTGATCCGCTATTATTAACGATTTTAAAACCAAAAAGTTGCGAATTGTTTGAAACTCTTTCATAAATGAGTTATTTCTATTGATTTTGGTGTAAAACGACTATTTCTATTCGATAAATTTCATGAAGATCCCCGGAGCATTAATACACCCCCGGATATTATTATACCTATCTTTGCCCTATAAAGACATCCAAAGCTCCAAAATGAATTTAATCATTGATGCTGGAAACACTCAGATTAAGTGGGCAATCTATTCCGACAAGCAACAGCTTTTAAAAAAAACGATAGAAAGCTGGAGTGAACTTCAGGTTGAGTCATTGGTCTCCCGGTATCCCAGTATTAAATCTATTATCATTTCAAGTGTCAGAAAAATTCCGGTCGACATATATGACTCTCTTCAAGATAGTTTTTCTCACATTGTTGAATTGAACCATCAACTCAAGCTTCCGATTTCAATAAAGTATAAAACACCCGAAACTTTGGGAAAAGACCGGATTGCTGCTGCAGTTGGCGGAGCTGCTTTATTTCCCGGAAATTATGTGTTTGTTATTGATTTGGGGACTGCTATCACTCTGGATTTGATAAATGAAAATGCTCAATATTTGGGGGGGAATATATCACCTGGAATGCAACTTCGATTCAAAGCTCTTGGGCATTTTACTGATGACCTGCCTCTGGTATCCCCAAAGAGTCAGACGAAATTTCTGGGACAAACAACCAATGAAGCCATTCAGGCAGGTGTGCAACAAGGCATTACTTACGAACTTGATGCTTACATCAACACGTTGGTAAACAAATACAACGGACTGAGAGTAATTTTAACGGGTGGAGATGCTCCTGTCTTTGTTAAAAAGCTAAAAAACACCATCTTTGTAGTCCCAAATTTGGTGCTGGATGGGCTTAACCTTATTTTGGAGTTTCAAAAAGAACAATATTTGGGATTATAGAAAAAATATGAGATTCAAAATTAAAGTGAGAAATATATACGGAAAAATCACTCTCCTGAGTGCTTTTATGTTACTACTAGTGTCTTCTGGCTGGTCACAGGACCTTACCTCCTCCCCCTACTCCCGTTTTGGTATTGGTGATATTTTTACTAAAAATTATGGTAGAGGTCAGGCAATGGGTGGCCTGGGTATTGGCCTGCATTCCGACCGGGACCTGAATGTTATTAATCCCGCTAGTTTGGCAAAGATGGATTCTATAGCCTTTCTTTTTGAAGTTGGGATATTGGATAAATTTACCAGGTTCAGCACTTCAGACCAAAGCAGTATAGCCAATAATATAGGATTCTCCTATTTGGCCATGGGCTTCCCGGTAACTAAGTGGTGGTCCGCAAGTTTAGGAATTTTGCCATATAGCGGAGTGGAATACTCAATAGCTGACACGGATTTTAATCCACTTATTGGGAACATTGAATCCTATTTCAATGGGGATGGTGGGGTAAGTCAATTTTTTATTTCACAATCTGTTTCTCCGATTAAGCACATTTCCCTTGGGGTCAATTTTTCCTATTTATTTGGACCAATCAACCACAGTAAGAGCCTGATTTTTCCATCTGATTCACTCTTTTTCAGTACACATGCAAGGAACTCTTCAATTATTGGAGACATTCATCTTAGTTATGGTGTTCAAGCAGACATTCCCCTCAATGACAATTACTTCCTAACTCTAGGTGGAATTTTTGAAAACCAATCTAACTTACACACTGAATCCAGAAAACTAGTTTACAATACCGGACAAGGAATCGTTGACACACTTTTGTATTCCATTGATGAGCAAAGCTCGATTATTCTTCCGATGGCTTGGGGAACCGGGTTCACTTTCGGGAAAAAAAATAAGTTCACTGTAGGATTTGATTATACTCAACAAAATTGGTCCAATGCTGAATTTGTTGGTCAGAAAGACTCACTTGCAAACAGTCGGGACTTCATATTAGGAATGGAATATATTCCAGATGCTTTTTCTCCAATCAGGTACTCAAAACGAGTTCGATACCGAGCTGGACTTCGCTATTCCAAATCCTATCTGCAGCTCAAAGGATCGCAGCTCCAGGAGTTTGGCATAAATTTTGGGGTTGGATTACCAGTATCGATGGATAGATTTCCGAGAAAACATTCCATCAACCTTTCTGCAGAGTTTGGCAAGCGCGGTACCGTCAATAATGGACTGATCTCAGAGTTTTACGGATTGCTATCAGTTCAACTGAATTTACATGACATTTGGTTCTATAAACCAAAATATGATTAACATCAAATAAGACGAAAAGATGAAAACTAAATTTGTTATTCTTGCTCTAGGTATGATAGTGATAACTGGTAGTGTACTTGCGCAGAAACCAAACAAATTTGGTTCCGACCCGGATGCTTGTACACGAAATTATTCCATTTACAAGGAGTTTTACAAACAAAAAAACTATAAAGATGCTCTTCCGGCTTGGAACATGACCATAAATATCTGCCCTGCGTTCAATCGTGGAGTCTGGTCAGATGGAGAGAAAATGTTCAAGCAACGTATCCTATCCACAGAGAATCAAGTCAAAAAGGAAGTACTTATTGATTCGCTTATGTGGATTTATGACCAACGAATTAAATTCTTTGGAACCGACCCCAGATATCCAGAAGGTTATATCCTTGGCAACAAAGGGATTGCTATTTTGAAGTATAGACCAAGTGAGGTTCAAGCAGGTTATGAAGCCCTCGGTAAATCGATAGAATTACAGAAATCCAATTCTTATGCAGCAATACTTCTTACTTATATGCAAGCTTCCCGTCAATTGTTTATTGATGGTTTTATCGATGCTGAAACAGTATTGAAAGATTATGATATAGTAATGGAGGTGATAGATGATGTCTTGGCTAAAAATTCTGATGAGCCAAGTTTTCTTAAAGCCAAGGCAAATATTGAGATTCATTTCGCCAAATCAGGAGCAGCGGATTGTGAAGCTTTGACAAACCTATATTCCTCAAAATTTGAGGAATTGAAATCGGATCCAGAGTGGTTGAAAAAAATCACTAATCAGCTTAGAAGAGCTGGTTGTTCTGAAGGGCAATTATTCTCTGATGCTGCCGAAGCTCTTTTCTTAATTAATCCAGATGCAGATGCTGCTCACAACCTTGCTGCAATGTTTCTCAATCAAGAAGATTTCAAGCAAGCAGGAGAATACCTGAAAAAAGCAATTTCCCTGGGACAGGATTCAGAGGAACTTGCAGATATGTATTATGAATTGGCACTATTAACTTTCAACCAATTTAAAGACTACCAAGCTGCTTGTACACTAGCGAGAAAAGCAATCGAGCTGCGTCCTAACTGGGGTAATCCTTATTTGCTGGTTGGTCAACTATATGTTGCAGCACGAGAGCAGGTTTTTAGTACTCCTTTTGATCGTTCAACTGTCTTTTGGGCAGCCGTTGATCAATTCATCAAAGCTAAAAACAGAGATCCTGAGGTGAGTTCGAAAGCAAACAAACTTATCAGTCAGTATTCAAAGCACTTTCCAAATAATGAGCTCGTATTTTTTCACACCCTTAAAGAAGGTGATCCATATAAAGTTGGCGGATGGATAAATGAAAATACCACTGTCCGATCTAGTAAATTGTAAGTCTCCCAGGATTGAAAATCCAATGGACGATTATTGGCAATCTTTAAGAAACAGCATTGTTATTCCCATAATTCTGGGATTAGCAATGCTTTTTTCTTGTGAGAATGATATAAAAAAGGTCAAGGAACTGACCAATGCAGAGCAATTACCGGTAATCCATGCCTTTGAAATAAAAACATTCTATTCTGATTCTGCTGTTGTCCGCCTAAAAATTACCAGTCCGGAATTGAAAGAATATGCCGAAACTGAAGATCGGGAAGCATTTATCGAATTTCCACAGGGCCTACAAGCTATTTTCTACAATAAATCAGAACGGGTTGAATCCTCTCTCGAGGCTGAATATGCTATCTATTGGAAAAAAATTGAGCTATTTGAAGCCAAAACAAATGTAGTGGTCAAAAACTTCGCTGAGGAGCAAGAACTCTTTACCGAACAGCTTTTCTGGGATAAGGAACAGGAAAAAATCTGGTCAGATAAGTTCGTAAAGATCATTACGGATAAAGGATCTACTTACGGAGAGGACGGATTTGAATCAGATCAGAATTTCACGAAATTTAGAATAAAAAAATCCCGCGGTCAAATGACCGTTGAAGATAAAGAACGATAAACGCAAGATACAAGATACAAGATACAAGATACAAGATACAAGATACAAGATACAAGATGTATGATGTAAGATATAAGATTCAATAATACTATTAAATCGATAAAAAGCTCTTAGCCCAAATTGTCCTCCATTGTTATAATATTATTATGCCTGATTTTTTCGGCCTTTTTTTCGGGGATCGAAATTGCCTTTATTTCAGCAAACAAGCTAAAAGTACAGCTTGATAAAAAGCAGGGGCAATTGTCTTCTCTTTTAGTTTCATGGTTTTACAAACGGTCAGATTTCTTTATTGCAACCATGCTGGTTGGCAATAATATCAGCTTGGTAATATATGGTCTTCAAACAGCCATCGTACTTGAAGATCCTATCACTAAGTGGGTATCACAAGATATTTGGGTGCTGATTATTCAAACAATTGTAGCTACACTGGTAATCCTGCTAACTGCAGAATTCCTCCCAAAAACTCTTTTTAGGATTAGGCCTAACAGAGCAATAAAGCTTTTCTCTTTCCCTTTGTTGGTCTTTTATGTAATCCTGTCCCCAATTACCTGGCTAGCAGTTGCTTCATCAAACGTTTTACTGAAGAGGATTTTTCGCAGCTTGCCAAATCAGGAATCTAAACAAGGTGTTTTCAGCAAGGTTGATCTTACGCATTTAGTTTCTGAAAACATTGGAAAAAACAATCCAGATGAACACATTGACCATGAAATGAAGCTGTTCCAGAATGCTTTGGATTTTTCTTATGTTAAGCTGCGAGAATGCATGATCCCACGAACTGAGATCACGGCAGTGGAGATAGGGGAAAATATTGAAAATCTGACACAACTATTCATCGAAACAGGATTTTCAAGGATTATGATTTTTGAGGACAACATAGATAAAATCATTGGGTACACACATCATGCTGATCTATTTAAGCATCCAAAAGATATCCGTTCAATTGTTCGGCCTGTACCTATTGTGCCAGAATCAATGCCAGCAAACAGACTGCTTGAACAACTATTAGCCAAGCAGTTGAGTGCAGCCATTGTAGTAGATGAATTTGGAGGTACTGCCGGTTTGGTTACAACAGAAGATGTTTTGGAAGAAATTTTTGGTGAGATTGAGGATGAGCATGATATCCAATATCATGTGGAAGATCAGCTTAGCGAAACTGAATTCCGCCTTTCAGGCCGTTTGGAAATTGACTATTTAAATGACAAATACAATCTGGATTTACCTATATCCGAGGAGTATGAGACGCTGGCAGGATTTATTCTATACACCAATAGGTCTATACCCCCTATTAATGATACCATTCAGGTTAGAAATTTCAAGTTTACCATCCTGAAAAGTTCCAATACCAGAATTGAACTTGTTAAGCTAATATTAGAGGACTGAGTATTGGATGTATTGATAAGTCATCTTCATCCCAGACAATTTATTTTAGCTAATATTCCATCTCTATTTTTTCAATTTTTACACTTCATTTTTTTAAAATCATTTTACTATCTTCGTAGCCTGAAAAATTAGGAGTTATAAGAAGTTATTGATCGATAAATCAGCAAGTACATGGCAACTTTAGAGAAATTGCGGAACCGTCTTGGTATTTTAGTAGCTGCGGTAATTGGACTGGCCCTTCTGGCCTTTATCCTGGGGGATTTTTTAAGCTCAGGATCATCATTATTTAGCAAAGGCCAAAACGAAATAGCTGAAATCAACGGAAAATCCATTTCATATCAGGATTTTGCAGTCCGCTTAGAAATCGCTGTTGAAAATTACAAAAGAAATGCAGAAACGAATGATGTGGATGAGTCAACATACCAGACCATTAGAAACCAGGTATGGAGTAATCTTCTCAACCAATATGTGATGCAGGAAGAATTTGCTTCACTTGGCATTTCTTGCAGCAGCGAAGAATTTTTTGACATGGTCCAGGGAACCAATATCCACCCCCAAATAAAGTCAGCCGGTATATTCCAAAATAAAATGACTGGCGAGTTTGATCCTGCCCTGGTAATCAGATTTCTTAAAAATATGCAGGCCGATCAGACTGGGCAAACTCAGGCGGCCTGGAGAGATTTTGAAAAAGAGCTAATCGATAACCGGATCTATACAAAATATCAGAATTTGATCAGTAAAGGCTTATTTGTGACCAGTTCTGAAGTTGATCAGGAATATATTGAAAGTAATAGGAAATATCGTTTTGATTACATTTCAAAACGATATTTCGCTGTTAATGACTCTCTTGTTCGTATCGAAGAAAAAGAGGTCCAAGAATACTTTTCCGAGCATCAGGATGAATTTAAGCAAGATGCTTCAAGAGATATCAGCTATGTTACCTTTGATGTAGTTGCATCTGATCAAGACCGTCAAAATGTTGAAACATGGATCCAGGATCAAGCTATTGAATTTAAAAGAATTGAAACAGCTAAACAATATATTCGCTTAAACTCAGATTCAGGCTTTGACCCCCAATATTACAAACCAGGCGAATTAGAGGAGAATTTGCAGCAATGGGTCGATTCAGCCAAGGTTGGAAGCGTATTCGGTCCTTATTTAGTTGGTGATATATGGAAACTGGCCCGGATAACAGACATAAAGGAGTTGCCTGATTCTGTCAGAGCTAGTCACATTGTAATCCCTCCGGATCAAAATAATAGTCTTGTACCAGCACTGGCTACAATTGATAGTCTTAAAACCCTGGTGGAAAATGGAGCAGACTTTGCTGCCCTGGCTAAGGAGTTTGGCACGGATGCAACCAAGGACAAGGGAGGAGATCTGGATTGGTTCAAGCATGAAGAAATGATCCCGGAATTTAGCGATTCTTGCTTTTTTGGTCACAAGGGAGATATCATAAGCCTGACCTCACGATTTGGTGTTCATCTTGTCAAGATTACTGACCAGGGGCCTGCATCAAAAAAATTACAGATAGGAATCCTTGATCGGCGTATTGAACCGGGACAGGTAACCTATCAGGCTTTTTATACAGCAGCTTCCAAGTTTGCCTCAACTTATAATAATGGAGAAAGATTTGAAGAAGGTATCACGGAAATGAATCTAACTCGCAGGATTGCTAACAACCTGTCTGAAGAGGATCGTGTTATTTCAGGTTTAGAGAGTCCGAGAGAATTAATACGATGGACATATAAGGCAAAAAAAGGAGATTTATCTGAGATCTTCGAGTTTGGCAATCGCTATGTTGTAGCCAGATTGGATGAAGTTCGTGAAGCTGGAACCGCCACTCTTGATCAGGTTTATGGAGAAGTAGAAAATTCCGTACGAACTCAAAAGAAGGCTGATTATTTGCTGGAGATGTTTTCAAGCGTGGATAATACTAAAGGTCTTGAAGACATTGGTGTTGAGCTAAAAGAAACCATAAAAAATGTTGAGCTTGCTAGTTTCAATGCCTCATCAATACCCGGGATTGGAATAGAGCCTGCTATTTCTGCTGTCTTATCCAGTATTCCTGAAGGACAGGTTTCAGACCCCATCATTGGAAAAAATGGCGTTTATTTAATTCGCACTACAGCAATCATAAATCCGGAACAAGCTATTGATGTTGTTGCTACCCGGACAAGGTTACAACAGAGCTTATCCTCCAGAGCTAGTTACCAAGCATTCCAGGCACTGGAAAAAAATGCGAAAGTAATTGATAAGAGAAATAAGTTCTATTAGTAGTCCTTATTGAAGCCCACCATCAAAAAACACCCCGGATCAATAATATGATCCGGGGTGTTTTTTTTATCTAATAAAAGTCTTGAATTCAAAAAAAAAGCAAAAAAAAATCTCCCAGGGGGCGGAGAGTACACAACTACGCAGGTGAAAATTGGAAGGGAGCCCCCTGGGAGAAATACCACTTAATATCAATGGAGATTTAGATATACAAAAAATGGTTAATTGATCATTAGAAAAAACCAGTGCCTTGCCATTATATTGCTTCTGGCACCATTTTTCTCTACTTTTATCAAAGAACACGGAGTATTTTTCAAACTCCTTTACACTTAATACCTAAATCAATGAAAAGGTTACCCCTGTTTGAAGAAAAAAATAAAATAAATCTGATTGTAAAACAGTGTGAAACCATTGCGACAGGACTAAGTAACTACTACTCAGAAGAAAAGGAGCCAGGTTGGATGAATGGATTGGCTGGAATTTCTTGCTTTTTTTTTCACTATTCGCGCTTTTCAGGCAATGACAAATATAAAAACCTGGGGTATCATGTATTGGAGAAGATCCTTTCAGTAATTGAAAAGGGATTCACACACCCATCATTTGCCACAGGGTTATCTGGGATTAACTGGACATTTAATTACCTGGGTGATCAAGGGTTCATTTCTTCAGATGAAGCAAATTCTCTGAATGGCTTGAATCAAATGTTCGAGAATTTTGCAAGAGAACAATTTAGAGCCGGAGAATACGATTTTCTTCACAGCGCCCTCGGAGTCATACCAACTGAAAAAACGATCAAGCAAATAGGTAATACTCCGGAAAAAGACAGTGGTTCAGATGGAATGATCTCAATGATAATAAATGAGCTTACCCGGATTGCAATTCATTTTGACGACCAAACAATAAGCTGGACCTCGACCAACCTATTAAAAGGATATAAGGAGATTAATTTTGGTCTGGCACATGGAATTCCATCTATACTTCTTATTTTAAGCAGGATATATAAAATAACAGGGGATAATTCCATATTAGCAAATTTAATTGAACCAGGGATGAAGTTTTTGTTTGATCACCAGCTTGAAAGCCCTGATGATTTATCGTATTTCCCTATCAGGATAAAAAATGGGCATGCCCAAAGGCCTTCCCGAATGGCATGGTGTTATGGAGATCCTGGAATAGCACTGGCAATCCATCAAATAGGGGAAAATTGCGTCCGACCTACATGGCAGGCTAATGCAATAAAAATCTTGAAAAGCGCATCATCACGTCTGAGCCAGGTTGACACAGGAATTACAGATGCATGTATTTGCCACGGATCTTCCGGCCTTGCCCTGATTTATTATTCTGTCGCTCGAAAAACCGGTTATGAACCTTTTCTCGAAACTGCACGACACTGGACACTCAGGACATTAGATTTTGGAAATAATCAACAAGGATCAGCCGGCTACCTGTTTAAGGGCAACTTTAACAAATACTTGCCAAATTATAACTTTTTGGAAGGGATCACTGGAGTTGGCTTGACATTAATAGCCATGTTGGAGGGAGAATTACCAGGCTGGGAAAAAGGTTTGATGGTTTAGAAAAGCCAGAATTATCAACATTGATCAGACTATTACCGGCACTCACTTAATTGGCTTGCTCGTTTATTGTGAATTTGCCAACCTGATACAGTTCGTCTTCCCCCACAAGCTTCCAGTAATACAAACCAGGATCCCAATCAAGTATCACTTCCAGATTGATACTGTCCAATTCAGAGAAGATTTTTACTTGTTTAGCCCGATTATCTATAATATGTATCTCTAATTTATCCTTGTCTGGATTACTTCCCTTGAAAGTTAAAACCACACCCTGAATCAAAGAAGTATCTCTTCCCGGTATTATTACAGTTGGACTACTACTTGCCCGAAATTGTGCGCCGATCAATGCTTCATAGGTAGGGTTTGGACTGAAATTTGCAGCATAGAGGTTTACCTCAACCGACTCAATATGCACAGGCTTACCTTGATTTTTATTAAAAGTTGAATCAATAATAGTTGGTAGATTCTCCAGGTTCTTTTCGTCAGATTTCTGTGCACTTGAATCAGCAAGCTCAACATTATCCACAATGTCTGGACCCTTTTTAGGCTTCAGCACCAGGGTTAAAGCAGTAACAGTAATCAATACTAACAATACTGCAGCCACTCTCCAAAAGTGATTATTTTGTGCCACTTTTATAG
>JAUVKA010000411.1 GCA_030592205.1 Bacteroidota bacterium
CTACTACTGGTTTTCAGCCCGCTTCGAAAACACCGGGTATTTGCCCTTGAAAGGAGGCTTCAGCCTTGGCTATCATTATGTAATGCATGCCGCTTTCAAACCCCTGCTTTCCAACTATTTTTCAAGCATTATTGGAGCCCCTGCTTTCCAGCCGAACCTGATTACGAAAGCTTTATTTATGGAGAATTACAGGGCTAATCAGTATATAGCAGTCGGACTGATGCCTGTCTATTCATTTGGTAAGAATATGCATGCCAAGCTTGAAGCTTATGGCTACTTTCCTGTTCAGGAGACACTTAGGGAGGCTGATAATAATGCATACCTGGGAAATTATTTCTCTTCCATGAAAACTGTTTATAATGCCTCGGTGAATTACCTTTCGGTGGTGGGCCCCATCGGATTTCACGTGGGATATATTTCCGCTACAGATCAGCCCTGGACAGTACAGCTAAGTTTTGGTTATTTGCTGTTTAACCGGAAATCGGATGAGGATTAAAAAATAGTACTTTTACTTTCGCGTTGAAAAATCCCATTACACAGTTGTTTGGCCAGACGGCCGTATATGGTCTGGGTATTGTATTACCAAGGCTTTTGAATTATGTGCTTCTAACCCCTTTCTATACACGGGTTTTTGACAGGGCAAGCTATGGGATCATCACAGAGCTTTATGCCTACGTTGTTTTTCTTTTGGTGGTTCTGACCTATGGAATGGAAACGGGCTATTTCCGCTATGCAAGCAGCTCAAAGGAGAGTGGTAAAATCTACACAACTGTGCTGAGTGCGCTGTTTGTCAGCTCTTCTGCTTTCATAATATTTGTGATGATATCAGGGTCTTCCCTTGCCTCCCTGATGGCTTATGGTGACCATCCTGAGTACATACGGTGGCTTGCGGTAATTGTGGGTGTAGATGCTTTTACTGCTCTTCCTTTTGCCAGGATCCGACTCAGGAACAAGCCAGTGAAGTATGCAATCATCCGGATTCTGGAGGTTTCTGTGAACATCGGACTGAACCTGTTTTTCCTGTGGTACTGTCCTGGGCATTCCGAATCAGAGCTGGTTTCAATCTTGTACAATGAGGAGATTGGAGTGGGTTATGTTCTGATATCCAACATGATTGCCTCTCTTGTGAAGCTTTTACTTCTTTCCGGTGAGCTTGTGGCAGCTTTCAAAAACTCATTTAGCAGGGTCCTCCTTAAAAAGATATTGAGATACTCCTATCCTCTTTTGGTGGCTGGACTGGCCGGAACGGTGAATGAAGCCCTCGACCGGATTCTCCTTAAGCACCTGATACCAGCTGATCAGCTTCCCATGGAGCAACTTGGTATCTATGGCGCTAATTTTAAGATGGCGGTTTTGATGACTCTTTTTGTACAGATGTTCAAATATGCTGCGGAGCCCTTCTTTTTTTCACGTTCGAAGGACAAAAAGGCCAAGGAGCTCTACGCCGATGTGATGAATTTTTTCGTGGCAGCCGGCCTGCTCATCTTCCTCTTTGTGAATCTCTATATGGATTATTTTATACTCTTTATAGGACAGGGATTCAGGGAAGGAGCGCAAATTGTTCCGATCGTTCTTATGGCCAATCTAGTGATGGGGATCTTTTTCAACTTATCCATATGGTATAAGCTGAGCAATAAAACCATGTATGGTGCGGTGTTGGTTATTATAGGGGCCCTTGTAACAGTTGTGATAAATGTATTGTTTATTCCCCGGTATGGATATGTGGCTTCGGCCTGGGCTCACCTAATATGCTATAGCCTGATGGTGCTGCTCTCATATTTATGGTCGCGAAAACATTATAGGGTAGCGTATAAAACAGGTAGAATAGTGGTTTATATGGTACTGGCCCTGGTGATATATTATTTCAATGCCTTACTTTTGCAGAATATTGGGCCTGTCAGGGATCTCACCAGCCTTATTTTGCTTTTGGGTTTTGGTCTTTTCCTGTGGTATATGGAGCGCCCGGTATTTATTAAGTATAAAAATATGACTTAAGATGAATGTAAAGATTGTGAACCTTTCAGGCAATTCGCTGCCAGAATATAGTACTTCTCTTTCTGCTGGCATGGACCTGCGGGCAAATCTGGATGATCCGGTTGTGCTAAAACCTTTGGAAAGAAGGCTGATTCCAACAGGTTTGTTTATTGAATTACCAGGGGGTTTTGAGGCTCAGATAAGGCCAAGAAGCGGGCTTGCTCTGAAAAAGGGTATTTCGGTCGTGAATACGCCCGGGACCATTGATGCAGATTATCGGGGTGAGATAGGGATTATTCTGATCAATTTATCGAAAGAGGATTTCATAGTAAACCATGGAGAAAGGATTTGCCAGATGGTCATTAATAAAGTTGAAACGGTCGCCTGGAAGGAAGTGGAGAGTCTGGAAGATTCTGAACGCGGGGCCGGGGGATTCGGGCATACAGGAAACAAGTAATGTTTCGTTATCATTTAGGAAGGAGTGTTTTAAACATGAGGGGAATTGTATTTATTTTTGGCTTGATCATGGTTTTGTTCTCCGGGCAGGAATGCCTGGCTCAGCAGGATGAGGACAACAATGATTATCAATATGCACTGATTGAGGCTGTAAAGCAAAAAAACCTGGGGAATCTGTCGGAGGCAGTTAAACTCTACAGACTGGTAATCAAGGAGAGACCAGGCTGTGAGGTGGCTTATTATGAGGTGGGTGGTATTTATTTGATGTCAAACCAGGTAGATCTGGCCATTTCCAATCTTAAAGAGGCCTATGAGCTTGAACCTGGCAACAAATGGTACGTTCTGGCCTATCTGAATGCCCTGGATGCCGGTAAACTCTATGACGAGATGGAGGTCATACTGAAAGAGAAGGTCAGTTCTGATCCCGGGGAGGTTGAGTGGGAGTATCAGCTGGCCGCGGTCTATTTCAACCAGGATAAACATAAAAAGGCTATTAAAACCCTTGAAAAGATTGAAAAGGAGAAGGGCTTTAGTGAAAAGGTAAGCCTGTTGAAAGCTTCCATTTATGAGGGTGATGAAGAATATGACCTGGCATTAATTGAACTTGAGAAGGTTATGGCTATTTTTCCCGAGGCTATTCAGTTCAGAATTGTAGCTGCTGAACTTTGCATGAAGGATGGGAGAGAAGATGACGCGACCCAGTATTACCTGGAAATGCTTGAAGTGGACAGCACAAATATTTTTGCACTTACCAATCTTACGGATTACTACAGGAAGAAGGAGGATTATAAAAGTAGCTTCATGTATCTTTCTAAATCCTTTGCCAGTCCCATGGTAGATGCCAGAAG
>JAUVKA010000045.1 GCA_030592205.1 Bacteroidota bacterium
GAGATATCTGGGCACCCCTTGAAACAAATACCACACTATACGATCATCATTGGTTTTGGTCTCCGGAGAAGGAGAAAAAGCGTAAATCTCTGGATCAGTTGATGGGATGTTATTACAAATCAGTGGGATACGGCAGTGTTTTCCTTTTGAACTCCACACCCGATACAAACGGACTGATACCCTCAGATGATGTGAAATTGTATAAGGCTTTCAGGCAAGAGATCGACCGCCGGTTTAAAACACCATTGGCAACAATTAAAAACAAGAAAGGAGAACCAAGTACCCTCAATTTCAAGAAAACTAAAAGAGTCAACCACTTGGTTACCATGGAGGACTACAAGCAGGGCCACCGGATAAGGGAATACTGTATTGAAGGCTATCAAAATGGTCAATGGAAAGAGCTCTGCAAAGGTCAGTCAGTAGGTCGCAAAAAAATTGACTATTTCCCTGATGTTGAAGTATCCAAAATCCGTTTAAAGGTTCTCAAATCAATCGGAGAACCACTGATCAGAAGCCTGTCGGCCTATTATGTGGAAGACTTTATTCCACCAAAAGAACAAAGTGTCCATGCCTGGTCAAGCTGGGTGAAGGTTGGACAATGGGAAAATGAAGGCTTTGAAAATGGTATGACTAAAATAGAAGTCGATCTTTCAGCAAAAATTAAATACCCGGGCCAGTTCTCCCTTAGATTAACACCCGAAAATTCGGACATTGATATCGAGATTATCAATGCAGAGATACATTATGAAGGACGTCGTGCATTGGATGAGTTCGTGACAGTGGCGGGTAACAGCATCCAAATCAACCGAACCGCCCAGACAGATGAAAGCAGTTCAATCCTGCACCTGAGTATCAGATGCAGCGAAGCTTGTAATGGAAAACTCGATTTCAAACCAGCTTTGATTTATTAATTCCAGTGGATTGAAGGAATCATACCTGGGTCCGCCGGAATCATTCCTAATAAAATGAAGAAAAATGCATAAACTAAAAGTTATTATTACATCGGTTTTCACTTTAAGCATTCTACTCTGCTTAGGTGGATGTAAAGGAATAGAGAAGACCAAGCCCAACATCGTCTTTATTTTTATCGATGATATGGGATGGACAGATCTAGGATATATGGGATCGGAGTACTACGAAACTCCGGCTATTGATCACCTTGCCGGCAAGGGGATGGTCTTTACCAATGCATATTCAAATGCTGCCAATTGTGCCCCTACAAGGGCCAGTCTACTTACCGGGCAATACAGCCCGCGTCATGGGGTTTATACTGTTGGTGTCTCAACCAGGGGCAAGTCGGAATACCGGAGGATTATCCCTACTGAAAACAGCAAGGAGATCTCATTCGATAAGATCACCATTGCCGAATCCCTTAAAAAAGCTGGTTATGTGAGTGCAGCAATAGGTAAGTGGAATGTAGGAAATAAGCCTGAGGAACATGGATTTGATTACGCAATTGACAGGGGTGAACTGGGCATCATGGGGCATTTTGGTAGGAACGGGGAATACCTTACCGACATATTCACCGATAAGGCAATCTCCTTTATCAATGAAAATAACCCCAAAACAACAGGTAAACCCTTCTTTGTATACCTTGCCCATCATGCTGTCCATACACCGATACAGGCAAAGGAGGATTATGTAGAAGAATTTGAGTCTAAAATCCCATCTGGTTGTCATAATAATCCAACCTACGCAGCAATGATCAGGAGTATAGATGAAAGTGTTAATCGGATAAATAAAACCCTGGATGAGATGGAGCTGAGTGAAAATACTATACTGATATTCTTCTCAGATAACGGAGGCCATGGAACCTATACCTGCCAGAAACCTTTAAGGGGGGGTAAAGGTATGTTTTACGAAGGCGGTATCAGGGTACCGATGTTTGTTTACTGGCCAGGCAGAGTAAAACCAGGTGAGAACTGTAATGAGGCAGTGATCGGAACGGACTTCTACCCTACTTTCCTGGAGCTGGCCGGGCTGGCAGAACCGGAAAACTATATCCTCGATGGACAAAGCGTAGTTCCAATGATACAGGGGAAGAAGTTTGATGAGAGGGAGCCCTTGTTCTGGCATTTCCCGTCATATCTCCAATCCTATGAAGGTTTGAGGGATGAATCACGCGACTCTATCTTCAGGACAAGGCCTGTCAGCGTTATCCGCAAAGGTGAATGGAAACTGCTCATGTTTCATGAAGAGTGGTCTTTGGATGGAGGGATAGACAAAGTAAATTCAAATAATTCTATAGAACTCTACAATCTAAAAGATGATATTGGCGAACAAAATAACCTGGCTGAGATCAATCCAGAAAAAAGAGATGAGCTTCTTGAAGAACTTCTTCAGTGGCAGAAAGATATTAGTGCACCTGTTCCTACTGAGCCTAATCCTGAATATCAAGACACAGAGAAATCTAAATAAGCACTAATGATCAGAACTAACAAAACAGTATCACTTATCCTTTCCGTATTGCTGTTATTTCAATTGGGAGCATGCACAAGCAAGGATGCAAAAAGACCAAATTTTCTTGTCCTGGTTTCTGATGACCAAAGATGGGATCAGTTAAGCTACGCCGATGATCCTTTGATCACGGAGTTAAAGACTCCAAACATGGATAAGCTGGCACAGGAAGGTGTGTACTTTAGAAATGCTTTTGTGACTTCGCCTATTTGTGCGGTGTCCAGGGCAAGTATTATGACAGGCAGATACGCCAGCACTCATGGCATGAATCATTTTAATACTCCAATTGAGCCAGATGTTCTGAGCAAAAGCTATCCTGCAATTTTACATGATAATGGTTACAGGACGGCAGTCCTTGGCAAATGGGGCATGGGGATCGCTGGTACAGAAAACATTTTTGATGTATTTAATGCCTGGTATAATCAGGGAGCCTATTTTCACGATACCGACAGTGGCAGAATTCACAATAGCGAGTGGTTAGCCCTCAGATCAAGGGAATTTCTTGAGTCCTGCACACCTGATCAACCTTTCTGCCTCACAGTACTTTTCAAGTCACCACACCATCCCTACCAACCTGATGAACGAGACAAGAACTTGTTCGAGGATGTAGTCATTCCGAAAAGAACGACAGACACTCCTGAGGCCTATCAGGCCATGGCACCTCATGTGATGGATAGTTCACTTAACAAATGGTGCTATTATGATGAGCGAAAAGATGAAATCACAAAAGACGACTTCGAAAAGAACTTCCTGCGCTGTGTGATTAGTTTAGACAGATCGGTGGGAAAGATCATGCAGAGCCTTAAAGATCTTAACCTGGATAAGAACACCCTTACAATTTATCTTTCAGACAATGGCTATATGTGGGGTGAGCATGGGCTTGGCGGTAAGTGGCTTTTATATGAAGAATCCATCAGGGTTCCAATCATGATTCATGGTCAGGGTATATCAAAAAAAATGAAAGGCGCGAAGCTCAACCATCTTACTTTGAACATTGACATTGCCCCCACCATCCTGGATTTGGCAGGGATTCCCATTCCTGAGGTAATGAATGGATTGAGTCTGCTTCCTCAAATCAAGGGTAATGGTACACCCTTAAGATCCGATTTCTTCATGGAACATGTTGGTATTATTGAAGTTAAGACACCTATTCCTGACAGCAGGGGTGTTCGCTCTGAGGATTGGAAATATATCCGTTACATCAATGTAAAACCGGAAGTTGAAGAAATGTATAATATCAGACTAGATCCCTTGGAATCAAATAACCTGATTAACGACCCGAATCATGCTGATATCAGGGATCAACTACGAAAAACTTACGATAGCTACCTTTATGATTTGCAAAAATGATGCTATCGAAACTCTACCCGAATCCAAGCACTAAATATGAGAATTTTACTTATTCTATTTATCCTTACCATTTCGGCTTGCAATATTGAGCTTTAACCAATTTAGTCAATTAATCAGGAGAATTAACTTGACACAAATCGACATAAGAATGACGAAAGCCCAATTCATAACTTTTCTAGGCCTGGCAATCCTTATTACTAATTGTGCCAGCTGTACCAATGACAATTCTAAAGATTCATTCAGGCAGAAAACAAAATTTGATTTCGACTGGAAATTTTCGAAAGGAGATTTCCCGGGAGCAAATGAGATTGATTTTGACGACAGTCAGTGGCAAGAAATTGATGTCCCTCACGATTGGAGCATTCTAGACAGCTTCTCCAAAAATAACCCTACCGGGCGTCCCGGAGGATTTGCTTCAGGGGGAATCGGTTGGTATAGGAAAAACTTCAGCCTGAACAGAAAAGATAAGTCTTCAAAATTAAGTATTGAATTTGGTGGAGTTTACGAGAATAGTGAAGTCTGGATTAACGGGCACTATCTGGGGAAACGACCTTTTGGATACATCAGCTTTAATTATGATTTAACTCCCTATCTCAATTTTGGCGGTAATAATGTATTGTCAGTTCGTGTCGATAATTCGAAACAACCAAACGCACGTTGGTATACAGGATCAGGGATATACAGGCATGTGTGGTTGGTCAAAACAAACAAATTGCACATGGCCCGCCATGGGATTTATGTTACAACTCCAACAATTACAGCCGATTCAACTATAGTAGTTATCCGTACAACAATTGAAAATGATTTCTTAGAATCACGGCAAATCGACTTAGTTAATGAATTGTATTCGTCAAACAATGAATTAGTCGCCAAGGTTGAAACACCTGTTAATATTCTGGCAAAAGGGAAGCAGGAATTCACTCAGAAAGTAACTGTCATTAATCCTGAGCTATGGTCGCCTGATCACCCCGAACTCTACAAATTAAAAACTCTTGTTAAAAATAAGAAAACTTGCCTGGACGATATAGAAACAAATATCGGAATACGGGATTTCTCCTTTTCAGCAGATAGTGGATTTTCTCTCAATGGAGAGAGCATGAAATTCGAAGGGGTTAACAACCATAGTGATCTGGGTGCATTGGGAGCTGCCTTGAATGATCGTGTTTTAGAACGCAGACTTGAGATTTTAAAAGAGATGGGCTGCAACGCTATTCGTACGGCACATAATCCACCTTGTGAAGAATTGCTTGAACTGTGCGACAGAATAGGCTTCATGGTTATGGATGAAGCATTTGATGAGTGGCTGGAGTCGTGGCCATTTGGTGGAATAAAAAAACCTGAAGGGAAAGCAAAATATGGTTATCATTTACATTTTAATGAATGGGCTGAGAAAGACCTCACTGAACTAATCAGAAGAGACCGAAACCATCCTTCAGTTATCCTGTGGAGCGTGGGGAATGAGATACCTGATGCCTGCTTTGAGATCGGCACAGAACGTTTAAAAAAATTAATGGAAGTAATTAGAAAGATAGACCCGACCCGACCAATCACTGCTGGTATTACCCATATGCACGTCGCTAACGAAAGTGGATTTGCCAGCCAACTGGACATAACTGGTTATAATGGAGGTGGAGGCACGGCCTTTATGTATGAGAATGATCACGAGACCTATCCTGAGCGGAAGTTTTTAGCCACCGAAGTGCCTCATTCATTTCAAACACGAGGCATCTACCGGACTAAATCGTGGTACAGAGGACAAAACCCCCTGGGTGGAATATTGAAAGTCCCTGATCTTACAGAGGAAGAAGTTTTTCCCGATATACCCAGATATTATAGCTCTTCATATGATAATGCCATGGTACGAATTGGTGCACGGGATTCATGGAGGCGCACTCGCGATTTCCCCTATATGGCCGGTGAATTTCGATGGACAGGCTTTGATTATCTTGGCGAAACCATGTTTGGCTGGCCTGCCAAATTCTGGAATTTTGGCATTATTGACATGTGTGGATTTCCAAAAGACACCTACTATTTCTACCAGAGCCAGTGGACAGAAGAGCCTATGGTTCATATTCTACCGCATTGGAACTGGGAAGGGAAAGAAGGAACTCTAATCCCAGTAGCAGCTTACTCTAATTGCGAAAGTGTTGAACTTTTCCTGAATGGCAAATCCTTGGGTGAGAAAGAAATGGGAGATTATATGGACCTGGTGTGGATGGTTCCTTATGAACCAGGTGTTATAGAAGCAAAAGGGAAAAATATGGGTGTTGTCTTGTGCAAAAAGAAATTTGTAAGCTCAGCCAAACCGGCAAAGATTCAGCTGTTGGCTGATAGGAAAACAATCTCATCTGATGGCCAGGATGTTGTCCATATTGAAATTAACATTCTAGACCTTAATGACCACTTTGTACCAGACGCTTCAAATAGAATTAACTTTAAAGTAGAAGGAGAGGCAACTATTTTAGCTTTAGACAATGGTGATCCTTTAAATGAGGAAAGCTTTCGCAGCGAATCACGTAAAGCATTTAACGGGAAATGTCTTCTGATTCTTAAATCAACTCATCAATCAGGAGATATAAAGGTTTATGCAGAATCTGAGGGACTTAAAGGGGCAAAAGTGTCATTAATTTCAGAGAGATAGATGTAGATGAAGAATTGGCTGATTGGCAGTGGCATCCCTTTGAGGCTAAAGGATCCAGGGGAGGAAATCCTGGCAGTAAAGGCTACGGACAGGCCTATGCCCCATATAAGAAAATTGAGAATCCAGACCATACCATTCAGGAACATAATGATATATCTATCGGTTTACAGGATCTTTCATCAGGTGGAGATTTTGCTACCGCCTGGCTAGAAAAAAGGTTGGATAATCAAAAATCCAACCTGCTGATTAAAATTCAAAGCTCATATCCTGATAAAACATCATTAGAAGATGCTATAAAAGTTATTGAAGATGTGCAGCTTAAGATTGTTGCAAGCCTCCATCAATGGCGGAAAGAGCACCAATCATGGTGGCATGGCTATTATCCTGAAAGTTATGTAAGTATTCCAGAGCCTGAAGGTCAATCTTTTTACTGGAACAATG
Source organism: Bacteroidota bacterium (assembly GCA_030592205.1). Taxonomy (GTDB): domain Bacteria; phylum Bacteroidota; class Bacteroidia; order Bacteroidales; family UBA12481; genus JAUVKA01. The sequence continues at coordinate 6,890 of JAUVKA010000045.1, forward strand.
TATACCGTTTGGCATGTTGAACACGTCCTGATGCTCAATACATTGATACCCCCGGCATGTGGAATTCAGGAGGATTCTGCTCTCTTAAACCTGGCTACTGCCTTCGACATGAAAGGCAAAAGGAATGGAGATGGCAGATGGTTCTTATATGATTGATCTCAAAAAAGGTGAAGAAGTAATACTTTATCCCGTACAACAAATGACCTGATTTTTTAATAACTGAATACAGATGAATTGAACAACAGATATTTGGATAAATCACCTGATCGCATTATTATTCTTTAATTATAGGTTTATGATAATCCGATTTTTCTTTGAGATCCTGAAGTTCTGTTTTCATGATATTCAGAATTTCCTGATAATCAGGATCCAGGATCAAGTTATGCATTTCTCCCGGATCTTTAATCAGATCATAAAGTTCATCTATATCATTTGCCAGATCTGGGAAATGGATGTACTTGCACTGTTCATTTCTCACTCCAATCATTGTAACAAGTCCTGGTGCATATGATTCCTGAAAATACTCGTACATGAATGATTTTCTCCAAATCAAAGCATCATCATCTCGTACTAATGGCAACAAAGATCTACCCTGCATTTGTTCTGATGGGGGCAATCCTGCCAGGTCCAATAATGTAGGGGCTATATCAACATTCAATATATATCCCTCCTCGGTAGTTCCAGGAGAAAATAATTCCGGATATCTGATAATCAGAGGTATCCTGATAGATTCCTCATACATAAGTCTCTTATCCCCTCTCTGATGGGATCCAAGAAAAAAGCCGTTATCTGAACTATAAATTATTGCCGTTTCATCTATTATTCCCAAATTCTCCAGGGCAGAATTAATTCGACCATAACTACTATCAACTGCCAGCATTGCACGCAAATAATTCATCCATTTGGGATTTTGCTGATCCCATGGTCTGGGGATTATTCTATCAGGAACCGGTTTCCCTTCACTATCCTTCCATACCTGATTGTGCACTCCATAGGTCCACCCTCTCCTCAACCATTCCGGTTTGCCTTCCATTGTGTCATACCAATTATCATATTCAAATATTTTAGCATCTGCGAAAGCTCCTGAATCCCTGGGAGCGGGTGTAAATGGGGCATGAACAGCTTTATGCCATAAAAAGAGGCAGAAAGGCTTCTCTCTGTCCTGCCGGATCCATTTGATCGCATAATCAGTAAGAATATCTGTCATGTATCCTTGAGCCCGGAAAGCCATCCCGTTTTCATTTAATTCCGGGTTGATATATTCACCTTGTCCTTTAAAACTTAACCAATAGTCGAAGCCTGGTCTGGGATCGGCATGCTTTTCCATATGCCACTTCCCAATAAATGCAGTGGCATACCCTGACTCCTGTAGAATCTGTCCTACCGTTGGAACCTCAGGTAAAGGGTCTCTATAGGTATTAATAAAAACCCCGTGTCTATGGGCATAACAGCCTGTGAGAAAACTCGCCCGACTAGGTGAACATAAGGATGTGGTTACAAAACTATTCTCGAAGACCACCCCTTCACCAGCCAGTTTGTCTAAATTAGGTGTTTCTAAAAATGGATATCTTTCCCTATTATCAAGTAGATTCCAGGCTTGATCGTCCGTAAGTACGAACAAGATATTGGGGGGTTGTTTTGTATTGTCTCCAGAAGAGTTTTGACAAAAGGATAATTGTGAGATCATAATTGAGATCCCAATCAACCTGCTCAGTATCCGGATTTTTGTTACGATAAGTTTAGATTTAGAATTTAAAAAAAGAAGGAGGCCTGCATAAAGCCTCCCTCTCTCTAATTTACCTAAAGTGCTCGTTTCTATGAAAAAAAAGCTCGGTTTGAAAATGATTCCCTATAATGCACATCTGAAAAATCAATATTTTCTATTAATTTATAGCTAATAGCTTGATTTCAAATTTAAGAGGACAAGCTCTGATATACTTACATAATTAAGCCAAAGCCTATAATAAATAAGCCATCTAATACAATGCCTATTTTAGAAAGAAAGAGGGGGGATGTCCGTAAAGTTTTTTGAAAGAATTAGCGAAATAGGACGGATTGTTATATCCGACACTATATCCAACTTCAGATATAGAATGTGAATTTTCTTTCAAGAGCTCCATTGCCTTTCGCAGACGAATGACATTGATAAATTCAACAGGTGAAGAACCTGTCAGAACTTTAATTTTACGATAGAGATGCCGTCGGCTCACACACAGATGACTGCTTAATACATTAATATTCAGGTCACCCTCGGCAATATTGTTCTGCACATACAAAATGGCTTTTGTTAGGAATTCCTGATCAATCTTACTTATATAAACTTCTTCTGGAATAAATAAATCTTTGCTGCTAAATTTTCTGGATAACAAAATTCTGGTATTTATGAGATTTTTTACCTGAAGATCTAATTGCTTGTATATAAATGGCTTAGTTAAATATGCATCAGCCCCTATTTCAAGACCTTCAAGTCGATGATCGAACTCAGCTTTGGCAGTTAAAAGAATTAATGGAATATGGCAGGTCCGTAAATCTTTCTTAAGCTTCCTGCAAAATTCCAGACCGTCCATTTTAGGCATCATGATATCGCTAATAATCAGGTCAGGCATATCCTTAATAGCAGTCCTTAATCCCTCAAATCCATTCGATCCCGTAATTACTCTGTAATTCTTATTCATACTGGATTCAAGATATTCGCGAAAATCATCATCATCCTCAACTATCAGAATCAGGGACTTTTCACTTGAACCTAAAATATTAGAATTCAGGGTTTCCGAATTAAAAACTTCAGTATTCCGGATATTAACAATTTGGTCCAATTCAATAATTTCTTTCGTATCCATATGAGGAGTTACATTGAGGTCTTCATCGGCGCTGGATTTAGGAATTCGTATAGTAAATTCCTTCCCCTGTCCTGGAATATTTTCCACTTTAATACTTCCCTGATGCAATTCAACAAGGCCTTTAACAAGTGGTAAGCCGATTCCGAACCCCGATCGGGATTTTCCAGAGCTACTCCCCTGATAAAATCGATCAAATATTTTCTCTAACTCATCTCTGGAAAACGCTGGACCAGAATTAAATATTTTTATTACAACCTCATTATCACTACTAATAGATGACTTAACAGCCATTTTTTTTGGATTAGATTCAATTCCAATTTTTATCGCCCCACCTTCCTGGGTGTACTTTAATGCATTATCCATAAGGTTGCAAACAATCCGTTCCATTTTCTCGCTATCAAATGGAATTATCAATCGTGGACTATCATAGTTGAAATTGAGATGAATATTTCGCCGTCTAATCAGAGGTACAAATTCATTTATGATTCCCTGAATAAAACTTATGATATCCTGATTTCTCTTATCCAGTTTGATTTCACCCATTTCCAACTTCCTAAAGGTCATTAATTCACCAATCAGATAGTTTAATCTTTTGGCATTTCGAGTAATAAACCCTAATAGTTTTTCAAAGTTTTCATCGCTGGAGTAGTAGCTTTACAACTGATCTGCCGGACTAAGTATAAGACTCAATGGGGTTTTAAAATCATGGGCAATTTCGGTGAAAAACTGGAGCCGGGCTTTATTCAATTCACGGATTTTCTCCTTTTCCAATCTCTCCGCCTGTGTAATTTGCTTCTCTTTCTCCCGGTTTCTAAGCAGCCTGGCATAAAACAATAATAATCCAACAAAAATTAAAATATAAATTCCATATGCCCATATCGAAAACCACCAGGGTGGGCGAATCCTGATATCCAAAGAAATACCTTCCTCATTCCACACCCCATCATTGTTTGATCCTTTAACATGGAAAGTGTACCACCCTGCCTTAAGATTGTGAATATGAACAATTCCAGACAAACCAGGAGTATACCATTCTTCATCATATCCTTCCAGAAAGCAGAGGTAGTTATTCTTAGGAGCGTCAACCAAATTGAGGGCAACAAAACTTAAACTAAAAGGGTTTTGGTAATGATTTAATGAAATCTCATTCGTTTGACTAAGAGATTGTTTAAGAGGGGATTGCTTTAACCCAGGTTTTATCAGTTCATTGGCTATCCGGAGTTCCTTAAAAACGATATTTGGAACATTTGGATTATCCAGCAGGTCTGCAGGATTAAATATTACAAATCCATTTACCCCGCCAAATAGAATATCCTGACTTTTTGTGATTAAATTACCGTCAGGCTGAAACTCAATATTTCTGAGCCCGTCATTAGAATCATAATTACGCAAAACTGCTTTATCAACAGAACTAAACTGGGTAATTCCTTTATAACTACTAATCCATAAATTGCCGGAATTATCTTCCACAATCCCAGTGATTACATTGCTTGGTAATCCATCTTTCGTACTAAACCTATCCCAATCTCCTGTTTTCCTGTTGAACAAAATCAATCCATATCCGGCTGTCCCAATCCAAAATTGACCCAGGTGATCTTCAAGAATTGAATAAACCCATTTTGGGGATGATGAATTGTCTGAAAAAAATGAAGAAATGTGGATGAATTCATCATTAGGTTTATCATATTTGAATAATCCAGTAGATGCTCCAAACCAAATTACTCCTTCCTGATCAATGTAGCTGGATGTAATTACATTGGACCTAAGTGCACTGTTAGCAGAATTATAGGAGCGTATTGTTTGATCTTCAAAATTCACTTTGTAAATCCCGCTCCTTGTGCCAAACCAGACAAATCCATCCACATCTTTATCTATAGTCAAAAATTTCGCTTCTTTAAATATTCCCCTGGTATCCCAGGAATGTTGTACAGGTTTAACGACTAAACTACTAACATCTATTTCGAATAATCCTCCAGGAATACTGGTCCCTGCCCATATAGTCCCAGGTTTGAATTCAAAAAAACTATGGACTGCTGAACCTTTAAAAAAATTAGAATTAGCATCTCGTGAAAAACAATTCTCAAAAGTATTATCATCAAAATCCCATTTGGAAATCCCATCATAAGTTCCAATCCAGACATTTTGAGATACATCTTGATAAAAGGCCGTAAGGTAATCATTAACAAGGCTATTGGGGTCGCTTATATTGTTTTGAACCCATTCAAAAGTTTTATCGTACACATTATAATAATTAACCCCACCCAGCCAGTTGCCTATCCAGATTGTTCCATCCTTGTCGGAATAGATTGAGTAAATATCATTATTGGATAGGCTTTGTTGATTATTTGGATCGTTAATATATTGTGAGGTTTGACAGGAATTATTGTCAAAAACAAAAAGCCCTCCATAATCGGTTCCAATAAGCAAATTACCATCAAGATCTTCACTAATGCAATTAATAGAACACCCAGGCAGTATGTCAACTGATTCACTCACTATCCTATCCTCAACTTCGGAAAATGAAAAAACCTGTCCGTTAAGGCCGGCAGCCCATAGTTTACCAGAAGTACCGGCGAAAAGAAATGTCTCTTCATTTACAGTACTTGAATCCTCATAAACAAAGGGGATTTCATACATCTTAATTTGATTTTGATCCCATGAAATTTGATAAAGTTCAGTATTAGAACTTGCCCAAACCCTGCCAAAAGCATCCTCAGCAACATCGAATATCTTCTCCAGATCAAGAGTCGAGTTAGTGTCTAACTCATCAAAAACATGAATAAAAGAATCATCCTCCTCAGCGAACATATCCAGCCCTTTATCGTGGCAAATCCAAATTCGATCCATTTTATCAACTTCAAGATTTCGGATAAAATTTGATCCAATACTTTCAGGCTTATCAGGATCATGCAGATATCTCGAAAATCTCTCCATATTTCGATCATAATGATACAGTCCCTCCGCTGATCCGATCCATAAGTCACCTTTTTGATCTTCAACAATGGATGCAATAAATCCAAAATTTATCGATAGAGAATCTTCGGGGTCTTGCAAGTATTTCTCAATGGATAGACCATCAAAGCGGTTTAAACCTGTTCTTGTGCCAAACCAAACAAATCCGAGGTGATCTCTGAACACCTCCCAAACAGTACTCTGCGATAAGCCATCAGTAACACCTAAATGTTTGAAACGCAAATCTCCCTGTGGCATGGCAGAGGTAATCATTACCAGCAAAAAAAAACAGATCAAAAATCTTTCCTTTCGCACCAATATATTTTTACAAGGTTCAAATACTCGTAATTCTGAAGCTACTGATAATGTACAGGCAACCATACATTCATAAATCCTTTCCCTCTATTGCTCCAGGCATAATAGGGAATAGCCATTACTTCAATTTCATCCAGAACTGTTAGCAGGGAAGCCATGCCTTTTATACTGACAACTCCGCCTAAAAGGTCCTCTTGGAAATCAGCTTTGAAACCATCAGTTAAAAGAGAAGCTTCATTTGTTTCTTCAAAAAACTTCTCATTGTCAGCTTCTTCAACGCAATAAACCAGCGGTCCGCGTGTAATCACCACTTTATCATGGGTATCCTCAATTCTGGGATCCCCTTCAACCAGTTTTACATTCATTGCCATTTCCAAAACCACGACATCACCTTTTTTCCATTGCCTCTCTATGTGGGCATATCCCTTATTTAATTCGATCTTGTTAATTTCCTTTCCGTTCAAGGTTAAAGTAAAGGGATCATCCTTTTCATTTTCCTTTTCATTTTCAGTATCGAGATAAGAATAGAGTTTTCCAGGCATGAATTCACCTGTGGCCCAACCTGGAATTCGGATATTCAGACTGAAAAGATCCGGTTTTTCAGATTCAATCGTGATCTCAACCTTACCATCCCATGGATAGTTTGTGTTTTGAATGATCTTTACCTTATTCTCAGGTAATTCTATTTCAGCCTCACTACCTATAAACTGGCTTATATATATATCTGACTGGTTCGTGGCATAAATTGTTGATCCTATCTCTGGAAGGAAACGAACCATATTACTTGGACAACAACCTGGCTCAAACCATGGCCGGCGCTGGTTACGGCCAACAGATTCCAGGGGATTTGTATAAAAAAACCTGTCACCTAATAAAGAAACTCCAGAGATCCCACTGTTATACATAATTATCTCCAACAGGTCAGCATATTTAGTATCTGCATGCAGATTGGTCATCCTCCGGTTCCAGAAAGCAAGCCCAATACTGGAGCAGGTTTCACAATATGCCTGATCATTCGGAAGTAAATACTCCGATCCAAAGCCTTCGTCATGAAATTGCCTTGTCCCTATTCCTCCAGTTATATATAGTTTTTTTTGTACAATATCTTCCCAGATTGAGTCAAGGGCAGGGATATATTTTGAAGACTTCGTTTCTCCTGTTATATCAGCCATAGCAGAATATAGATATGAAGCCCTTACTGCATGTCCAATGGCATAAAACTGATCTTTTGGGGGAAGATGATCCTGTCGGTATGAAGGATGCCTCCACCTATATGGCTTACCAGCATTCGGATCAAATTCAGGAGGCTCAGTCTTATCGGCAATCCGATCTGGATTTCCCCTCTCATCAATAAAATACTTGCAA
>JAUVKA010000370.1 GCA_030592205.1 Bacteroidota bacterium
ACCTTCCTCACTAATTAGCCAGGAGGCTGCTGCGGAAGGGAAACTTCCCCACCGGTTATTTTCGCCAAATTTGGATGACCCGTCCATCCGGTAGGACAGGGTAAGGAAATAACGGGATCGATAATTATAATTCAGTTGTGAGAAACCTGATGTGAAGGCACTTTCTGTGCGTGTGCCAGTAACAGTAAATGGAACAGAAGCAGCATTTAAAATGGTTAAACCTACTGGGATCCCCTGGCCGGTGGCTCCAATAAATTCATAGTAATTCTTTTCTGTTTCAATTCCTAACAGGCCTTTAAAACTGTGTTCACCAAAGTCTTTTTTTAACTTAAACATATTTGAAGTAATAGCGTAGGAGGAATAGTCATTGCTGTTATATAAGCTCCCTCCTGTTGCTATGCCCTCTTTTACCCGCGGATCAACCAATGATTGGAACCAACCGGTACCAATGGCAAGTCTGTTGGATGATGAAAATGATAAGCAATCTGTCATTCGGATATTCAATACTACATCCCCATTAACGGCCAGGCCTTTTCCCTGATCAGAGTTATAGGTACTGGAATGGACATAATTCCTCTTATCGCGGCTATACCAATCTGATGAGGTAGCATCAATGAATCTTGGATTGCCGTCTGCATCATATGGATTATCCCAGGGGAGGTATAAATAAGCATCGTACAAGGAATTGTATTGATAAGTAGTGTTTGTAGACTTGCTGATATTCAGGTTAGTGGATAAATTAATTCGATCTGAAATTTCATATTTCAAGTTGCTTCGAAAGCTGAACCGCCTGAAATCGGTATTCAGTAAAGTACCTTCTTCATCATACACATCTGCTCCAAAGTAGTAAGATATTTTGTTGCTTTTTCCTGCAATTGAAAGATAGTAATCCTGAATAAGCCCCCGGTGAAAGGATTCATTAATCCAATCAAAATCCCTTTCTTTTAATTTCAAGGGTCGGATAAGAGGTAGTGTTGAAGGAGAAAATAAACTTCTTTGCATGTCATACAACTCCGGGCCATTCATGAGTTGAAAGTTTCCGTTAGATATTTGACGCAGGCCGGTTGAGGTTTTTAGATTAACCTGCATTTTATCGCCAACACCCTTTTTAGTTGTCACAATGATTACACCGCCAGCTGCCCGGGAACCATACAAGCCTGTTGCCCCGGCATCCTTCAAAACAGTGATGGTTTCCACATCATTGGGACTGAAATCTCCTCCGATAATTCCATCTACTACATATAAGGGTTGTGCAGAAGCTGAGATTGAGCCTGTACCACGAATTCTGATTTCCGGTGCAGCTCCCGGACTTCCTCCATTGTTAACCACTTGTACACCACTAACCTTGCCTTGAAGCATTGTGCCGATATTTGCAGCGGTAACATCCATTAGTTCCTCACTGCCAAGGACTCGAACGGAGCTTGAGATTTCATTCAGTGATTTCTCGGAATACCCCATAACTACCACTTCATCCAAATTGCGAGTATCTTCTTCAAGGGCAACATTGAGAATGGTTTTTCCATTTATGGCGATTTCCTGACTAATATATCCTACTGATGAAAATTTGAGAGTTGCATTTGAATCATCTAATTCCAGTGCATATTTGCCATCTGCTCCGGTTGAAGTTCCAAGAAATGTCCCCTTAATTGAGATATTTACTCCCGGTAATGGGGTCTGATTCTTTGCATCAGTGACCAACCCCATTACTGTATGCTTTTTCGATTGCTTGGTTGACACTGGAGTTTTAATGTCATTTTTGGGGATGATGACGATTTGCCTGTCGATTATGTCATATGAAAGAAGAGTATGATTGAACAAACTGTCCAAAACCGTTTCTACAGTTACATTTGACAAAGAAATATTGACTTTGTTTTCTTTGTCAATATCTTTGTCATTATAAAAAATAATGAATTCACTTTGGCTTTCAATAGCCTCAAACACTTGTTTAATAGCTACTTGTTGTAGATCCAGATTTAGCTTGGTTTCTTGTGCGTAACTTGTTCCTGCTATCACCTGAATTGCACCAACAATAATAAAGAAGGCTGAAATCTTCATGATGGTGAGGATTTTACAAAGGTTCATCGCTTTTGTTTTGAATAGTTATTTTGCCATTGGTGGCATGATACTCTAATGGAGCCACTAGCTTGAGCACCTCGAGTACCTCCGTTAGAGTTTTTTTAAGTTCCAATTTCCCAGAAAACTGATACGTCTTGAATTCCGGATTTTCAAAGCATATTGGGATCCCATAGCTTTTAACAAGTTTTTGAATAACGATCTCCAGAGCTTCACTGTTAAAGGTGTAATAGCCATTGATCCAGGATATATATAATTCAGTGTCGATATTCTGAACCTGAATTTTATGGCTTAACAAGGAATAAGTTCCACATTGATTTGGCAGTAGGATAATATCTTCTTGATTACCGCTTGTATGAAGTTTCACGGAGCCTTCAACCAGTGTGGTAGTGATATAGTCTTCATTTTCGAAAGCAGATATATTGAAAGAAGTTCCCATTACTTCAACTTCAACATCTGTTGTTTCTACAATAAAGGGCTTAGTATCTGAATGCTTAACTTGAAAGTATCCTTCGCCGCTCAGATTGATACGCCTGTTTTTACCTGTGAAATGGATTGGATACTTGAGTCTTGATTCTGAATTTAGCCAAACCAGGGTGCCATCTTCCAATTCCAAATTCATACGGTAGCCACGAGGAACGATCAATTCATTCATCTCTGGATTCCTTCTGGTTTTCTTTTTGTCCTGTTGTGTTAGAACAGAATCCTGAAAAATTACATCGTAGCGGATGGAAAGTTTTTCCGGGTTTAAAATATGTTTTTGCCCAGAGGAGGTAAGGATGTAAGGTTTCTCAAGATCCGCAGTAATCTTCTGTTCATGCATGTGCTTAATTCGAGGAAGAAGCATGAAAAGGGAAACTCCAATGCTCATTAGGATTGCCACCGAGGCGGCTGCTCGTATGTACCTAAGGCGGAGTGGATTTCCTGATTTGTTTTTACTAATTACCTGTTTTTTAAACCTGTTCCAGGAAATATCGAGGCTTTCAGTTGCTTTCTGTTTACTTATTTCCTTTGCTTCCAACTCTTCTTTAATCCGATTGTATTCAATCAGAATGGCCGGTTCATTTTCCAGTCTTTGAAGTAGTTGTTCCATTTCCAGATCCGATGCTTCTCCGGTCAGGCATTTCAACATGACTTCCTTATCGATTTTCATTCTTTTCATAATATCCTTACATATATAAAACAAGAATCTCCGGTATAACCCCACACCGGAATAATACTTTTATCTATTAGTTTACTCAATTACTTCAGTAGAGAGCAGATAATCAGGACTGTTACAATATAATCTTGAAGAGCCTGGCGAAGAATTGATAAAGCCCGAGTCATATTCCTTTCAACTGCTTTTATTGATATACCCAATTCTTGAGCAATTTCTTTATTTGACAATCCTTTATCACGGCTCAGTAAGAAAGTGGCCTTGCAGCGGTTGGGCAAATCTGCTATGGCTTTTTGAATGCTCGCACTAAGCTCTTTCTCGATAAGGACAGCAACTTGTTGGGCAATGAAGTCATTTGTGAATAACTCAGCTTCGCGAATTTTCAGAAGAGTAAAATTTTTGAATTTTTCTTTAACTTGTTTGTGTTTCAGATGGTTGATACACTTGTTTTGGATGGATTGATACAAGTAGCTTTTGATCGATCCACTGAAATCAAAAGAATTTCTTATTTCCCAAAGATGGGCAAAGGTATCCTGAACAATATCTTCTGAAACCTCATCATTACCAATGAAGTGTTTTGCATGGAGTTTTAAGGGCAGGAAGTATATTTCAAAAAGATTACGAAAGATCTTTTCAAATTGTTTATCCTGCAATCTGCTTTGTTTATGCACTTTCATTATGTCCTGGCAACAGGAAAATTTTAATTAAGCAAATTACTACAAAAATCGAAAATTTACATTGTCTGTTGAATGTAATATCCCAAAAAAATCCTGCTAATAATTCTGTTTTCACGGGTCACCAGTCCCTTTCTTCATCACCCTATCTAAGTGAATTGTACAGTTTATCAATTTTCCGTAATTTTCAAGCCATACCTTGGGATTATGACAAATCAAACTATAATCATTGGGATGGGAGGAATAAGCCAGTCTGGGAAGAGTTTCCTTGCCAAAAAACTGTCGCTTCTACTGACTGAATCCGGAAAAAAAGTGAAGATTCTGGATCAGGATGATTTTGTTTTTCCTGAAAGCAAGATTCCAACAATTCAC
>JAUVKA010000031.1 GCA_030592205.1 Bacteroidota bacterium
ACCATGGAACGGAATCAAATAACCGGCTTGTTACAGAAATATTATGAGGGTGTGAGCAGCCGGGACGAAGAAAGAAAGCTGCTGGATTACTTCTTAGGAAGTGATGTTCCTGCTGAGCTGGACATTGACAGGAAACATTTCCTTGCCTTGGCAGATATGCAGAATGAAGAGATTGAAGTACCCGCCGATTTGGAATCCAATATTCTGGCCCGGCTTGCTGTTGAACAAAAACCTGTGAGCTTATTAAATACCAGGTTCATGTACACTGCAATTAGTGTAGCAGCAGGACTGGCACTTATAGTATCAACTTTTATGTTCTTAAACAAACAACAAAATCCAGGAACCTATGATGATCCGCAAATAGCCTATGCTGAAACTAAAGAAGCACTGGAAATGGTTTCACAATTTTTCAATATGGGAACAGAAAAATTATCGGGTCTGGATGAAATTGATTGGGCCTTGCAGCCATTAAATCAACTGAAAAAAGTGGGAGAAGTCTCGGAGAACCTAAAATATCTGGGAAAATTTAGTGAGGGAATTGAAAAAACTCGCGGCTTGTTAAAAACTGAAAATAATTAATACCAAATAGTCATGAAAAGAGCAGTAACTATTTTATTCATTGCCTTGATCTCCGTTACATTAATGGCCCAAAACAAGGTAGTTGACAAACTTTTTGAGAAGTATGCCGATAAGGAGGGCTACACTTCGGTAGTAATCACAAAATATATGTTCGGCCTCTTCAGCAATATCGAAACCGAGGAAGACGATGAGTATGTGAACATGATAAAAAACCTTAAAAGTATCAGAATCCTTTCCGGGCCGGAACAGGATGCATCTGGAGTGAATTTTTATGATGAGGTAATTAGTAAATTACCCGAAGGAGAGTACAATGAACTCATGGTTATCCATGACAGTGATCAGGATATCAAATTTCTGATTAAAGAAGAAAAAGATATTGTAACTGAATTGCTGATGGTTGTTGGAGGAGAAAATGACAATATTTTGATCTCAATTACCGGTGATATTGATATGAAAGCAGTATCCAAACTGTCGGAAAGTATGGGAATTCAGAGTATGGAAAACCTCGAAAAGATCGATGATACTAACAAGAAAAAATGACCGTTTGAGAAGAGTGGGACAGACCTGTATTGTTTACATTAAATACGAAATATGAAACAGTTTAGATATTATTTTCTGGGTATAGTAATTCTCACAGGTTTATTCGCCTGTGAAAGTCAGAAGAAAGTAAGTGATATTATTTATGACAAGTATAATGGGCAAGCTGGATTCTCCATGATTGCCCTTCCTCCAAATTTTGTTGACAAGTTTGTTGATGAAAGCGAAAAGGAACAGAAGGAATTATTGAATCAGATTCGTGATTTTCGTCTGATGATTTTTGATGATAAGCTTGAGGGAAAGAATAATAAATCTGTTTATGATGAAGTGAATCAGATGCTTAACAAAGGAAATTTTGAGGAGTTGATGAGTATTAATAAGAGTGGTTCAAAAGTCACTGTAAAAATCCGTCAACAAAAAGATATTGTTAAGGAAATGCACGTTTTGGTAAAAGGTGAAAACAAGTTTTTTATTGCCAGCTTACTGGGGAGGATCAATTTAAATACTATTACCGATGCAATGGATGAGATAAATTTTAACGGTTTGGGAGATATCAAGGATTTTACTGATGACTTTGATTTCGACGATTTTAATTTTGATTTCTGATAAATTAGTCTAATTGCTCTTTTTTGAACCGCGCCTCAACGCGGTTTTTTTATTTTTGTACCATGAAGCACCATAGTTTGACTGTTTTATTCAGCCTGATCCTAATTTTTTTTGGTCTTCAGTTAGGCTACGGACAATATTTTTCTGTAGGCAATGATCCATCAGGAATCAAATGGAGGCAAATCAAGCATCAGGATTTTACCCTTATTTACCCGGATTATTATGAATCAAGAGCTAAAGAGCTATATCATACAAGTTCGATAATTCTACCATCTGTTTCCAGTTCCCTTTATCTCAAACCTTACCATTTCAGGGCTGTGGTACACCCGGAGACTATTCAATCGAATGGATGGGCTATGTGGGTTCCCAGAAAAGTTGAGTTGGCACCCATACCTTCTCTGTACAATATGGCAGAAAAATATTCAGATCATTTGCTAATACATGAATACAGGCATATTGTTCAGCTCGACAAAATGGATCAGGGTATAACCAGGGCTCTTGGCTGGTTTTTAGGCGATCAGGCATCAGCAAGTGTACAGGCCCTGCATATACCAGATTGGGTTTCTGAGGGTGATGCAGTATTGACGGAAAGTCTATTAAGTAACTCCGGGCGAGGCCGTAATCCTATTTTCTCACAGGGGATGCGAGCCATCATGCTCAATGATTGTAGTTTTAAATTCGATAAAGCCCGCTTTGGCTCGTACAAGGATTTTGTTCCGAATTATTATGTATTTGGATACCACCTGGTGTCAATGGCCAGACTTCTTGACCCGGATCGTTTTTGGTCGGATGTGATGGATAATGTTGCTCGTAAGCCATATAGAGTTGCAAATTTCAATAGGTTTCTCCATAAGAGGACTGGTCTGTGGCAAGGCGGCTTATTCCAGGAGACAAAGGACTATATGTGCAATTTCTGGAAGGAAAATTCGCTTCAAATTGGTGCTGAGCAGCTCGATTTGATTTTTGAGGACTCAACTGATTATTCTAATTACTTAAAGCCCTATGCAGAAACTGATAGCAGTTGGATTTGCCTGAGGAAGTCATATAGTGATCTGCCAGCCATTGTGAGAATATTTCGCGATCGGCCAGATGAATTGATTTTTTACACCGGGAGTATCAATGGTGCATCATTTTCATTTTCAAATGGGCGGATTAGCTGGGCTCAGCAAATAGCAGATCCGCGTTGGGAAATGCGTTCATTTTCAGATATTTTCACCTTAGATATTGTCACTGGTAAAAAGGAGAGAATTACTAAAAACCAGCGCTTCCTTTACCCGGTTCTAAACACTGTCAACACAGATATTGCCTGTATTGAAGAGCGTATTGACGGATCAAGCCATCTCCTTGTTTTAGATGATGCAGGGACTGTAATTTCCACCCTTGAGGCACCTGGGAGCAGTACTTTCCGACAGCCTGTATGGTCTGCTGGAGGAGACCTCCTATATGCCTTGTTAGGCGGACGGGAAGGCAAAAAACTGATAATATGGAAAATACCAGATGATTCTATGGATGTTCTTTATGATTTCGGTTTCAAAGAGGTGAATCAACTAGAGCTGGTAGACAATATGTTGTTTTTTACAGCTCCGATCGGGACTATACAGGGTTTATATGGCTTGGATCTGCAAGATAAAACCATATCAAAGTTGATTGCTAACGACAATGGATTAGGCTATCCAGCTGTTCATAAGGGTGAATTGTGTATATCAGTCTATACACCTGAAGGTTACCGTCCGGCTATAGTCAATATGAATCAAGACGATTGGATTAGTTCTGGGGGAGTTGAGAACCTTGAAGAGCCATTGCTGTCGAAAATTGAGCGGGCAGACAAGGAATACCCTGTTGATTATGGTCCAGTTGATACAGCCTCTATTGTCAGCAGCGAGTATAATAAGTTATCTCATCTGTTTAACTTTCATTCCTGGGCTCCTGCATACCTGGATACGGATAGTTATTCTATTCGACCGGGGGCAATGATCATGTCGCAGAACGACCTTAATACCCTGGTAAGTTCCTTCGGTGTTCAGCATAACAAACAGACGAAGGGGATTGATTATTTTGCTGACCTTTCTTATACGGGGTGGTATCCGAAAGTTGGATTGGGGATTCTGGCAGGAAGACGACATGCTGATACATTGCTTTTTGAAAATGAGGTTCTGACAAATGTTCAATATTCTGATATTGAGACAAGTGTGAACATCAAGCTTCCTTTGTTTTATTCCAAAGGAGCGTATTATCAGCGCATTCAACCTTATTTCTATTTGACTCACCACCTTACGTTCAATGGATTCAGTTTGGATGCGGTGCCGCCCGGGGCTATAAATTCATTGGATCTTTCCTATGCAACAGCAACTCTTGGTTTGGCCGGGCAAGTAATTCGCAGGATGAGTTATCGCGATTTATATCCTAAGTGGGGATTTACAGCCGGGATCCAGGCTCAGGCTGGAATTACAAATCCTGAGGTTCAGGCTAGCGGTAGAATATCGACTTATCTTCGGCTTTATTCCCCGGGTATTATAAAAAACCACAGTCTTCGAACTTATCTTGGTTTTAGTAGAGTGGAGGGCTTGGGAATGCCTCAATTGCCTTTTGTTTCCCTTCCGAGGGGACATTATGAAACAGTAAATCAGGATTATTCATCATTTAAGGTAGATTATTCTTTTCCTGTAGGATATCCTGATTGGTCAATACCATCTTTATTATATATTACCAGATTTAAAGCAAACTTATTTGCCGATGGAGCTCATTTTTCAATCCGAGAAGATCCCTGGAGTATAAAAACCGGGGTTGATTTTACATCCAATTTCTATTTTCTTAGGATCGGGATGGAATTTGAGGCGGGAGTCAGGATAATTTATGATCCCCTTGAGAAAGATCCCCTCGGGAAACCATGGGGTTTTGAACTCCTATATAGTTTTGATATTTAATTCATCGCCTATCCTCGGAACAGCTCCAGGAGGGTGATTTCAGGCCATATTCCAACACGACCGGGAAAGGCAAGGTATCCAAGTCCCCTGTTTACATAAAGGTATTGAGATCCTTTTTGATAAAGTCCTGCCCACTGTTTATACCTGAGCTGGCCTGGACTGATTTTGAAGTTACCTATTTCTATTCCCATTTGGAATCCATGGGTATGACCTGATAGCGTTAGGTCGGTTCGATTATCTGGTATAATCTTCCTTGTCCAGTGATCAGGATCATGAGACAATAAAAGTGTAAAATCGTCTTTTGGTATCCCTTCGAGAGCTTTTTCAAGCTTGCCATATTGGGGAAAGGGTGGGGTGCCCCAGTTTTCCACACCAGCTATAACAATGCTTTCACCGTTTTTTTCAATTTTTTGGTGAGCATTTAGCAAAACATGGAATCCCATTTCTTTTTCCTGTCTGATTATTTCTTGTAGGTTTTTCTTCTTTGCCTGAGGACTTGGCCACTTTGAATATCCGCCATAATCATGATTTCCAAGTATGGCAAATTTTCCGTAGCGAGCCTTTAACTTTTTCCAAATAGGCACCCATCCACTCATTTCGTATGAGAAATTGTTCACCATATCTCCAGTAAACATTATGAGATCAGGATTCAACTGGTTCACCTGATCTATCACTTCTTCAATTTTATCCCGGTGGCCATTCAAACTCCCAAGGTGCGCATCTGACAATTGTACCACCCGAAGGCCATTGAAAGACATGGGGAGGTTTGGGAAATATATTTTTTTACTATGCACAGTGAAATTGAAACGACCCCAGGCAATTCCGTGTATTATACCTATAAATGGGATTATGCTGGCTATAATACCAACTTTACGAATGAATTCCCTGCGTGATTCACTTTTAGGTAATTTGGAAGGTTGAGGCTGAAATTGTTTTATGATTTTTTGAAGCAGCCATATCAGATCCCTGAGTAATTCAAAAAACACATAAACGAACTTGACAGTAAATTGTAATAGGAAAATACCATTGTATTTCATGATCTGCCGGACCAGGTCTTCCTGTCCAGGATTTCCTGTATACTTGAAATAGAAAGCTAAAACTCCTAAAACCATCACTAGAGAGAACGCCCACCACAACCAAAAGAACCAGGATTTTAATTGAGGTTTTTTGCAGGATAGAACTTTACGAAGACCTTTGTAAGCATAAAGGTCAATCAGAATAAATATAGGAATGATTAACAGAATGAACGCAAATGATCGCATTTTCTTCTTCCTTGTGTTAAAAGTCTCTTTGGATTGCTAAACCAGAGCTATTGTCATGACAATTTAAAAAACTGCGCGAAGATAGGTTAATTAATTGAAACTAAATCCTTTCTAAGGTGTTTTCTGGAATCCAGGCTTTATTCCCATCAGCAAGTTGAATTTCCAGCCAGTCGTTGAGTCGATCAGTAATCCATACCTTAACTCCTTCATGAAGAACAAATAAATCCGTTCCACTTTCATCCGGGGAGCTTTTCCCTGTAACTGAGGGGCTGAAAATAATAGCGGTATCCCGATCAGATAAGACCTTGTTCTGATCCCAGGCAAAAAGTAAAGTTGTCCCGCTAAAAATTATCATAACTACACCTGCTACCAGGAATAATTTTCGGAACAATCTTTTTCTTAAAAAGAAAAAGAGCAGAATAGAGATTCCTGTAAGCAAGAAAGAAAAAAGACTAAGTTGGCCCCATTGATCTGGCGAAAGCCCCATACGTAATTGTCTGACCAATTTGGAAAGGAAGAATTCAGGTAATGCGTTAATCTTATCAACCACTAAGAGATTTGCAATATCAAGATTGTATTTAATGTCCTCATCTCCCGGAGATATCAGTAAAGCCCTTTCATAGTTCAATATGGCCAGAGTGAGGTCATTATGTTTATAATATGAATTCCCAAGGTTGTAAAGGAGAGCTGCTGATGTGTAACCGGTACTTAGAATGTCGTTGTATGACTGTATAGCTTCTGAATACAGACCATCCGAATATTTCTGGTTGGCATGTGCAAATAAAGATTCATTCCCATCAGCATAGGATGCCAATGAAAGCAGGATAAATGCAAAAATTGATATAATGCTTTTCCTCATCATGATTTTTTATTGCTTTTGCGTAATTCTTGTTCCAACTGATTTATGACTGATTCTGCATCTTTAAAAATTATATCCAGTTCACCAGAATTGTCTCCGGGTGCATATCGGATGTATTCACAATGGTCAAGTAATTTGATCAGGGATTCAATAACTTCAGTATCAACGTTTCTACTAGCCAGAAACATCTCAATAAACTCCCTGTTAAGATTTGCCTGATCCAAATTGAGCTTGTCGCCAATATATCCCCATGTGGCTTTCAAAATCTCATTTAGGAAATTTTCTTTATTATTTTCCTTAAGGCATTTCCCTGCCTGCCTGAGTCGCAATTGACTTTGTCTGCCTGCTTTTCTAATCCTAATACCGGCAGTATCAGACATTTTCCTTTGCCATCCTTGCAGCAGAACAAAGATTAGTATGAAAAGAACTGCTATAAGCAAGTAAATAAGATAAAAGCCTGACTTGCTTAACCAGGATTCTTTTTGTAGAACAAGCTTAAGATTTCTTGTATTAATAAATCGAATATCTGCACCCAGATATCTGACATCCTCCCGATTTGGTCCGGAAATAACTGTCCCTGTTGCCTCTTCATTTCCTTTTTCTACCTGAATAGTGAAGGGCTGGCTGGTAAGACTTTTATAACTAACGCTTACTGGATCAAAATAGACGAAATTTACTTCAGGTATAGCAAAATCGCCGGCAAACCGGGGAATAAACAAGTATTCCATAGTACGACTACCCCTTATTCCGCTCTCAGAAACGTTAATGTTGTCGACTATTTTTGGGTCATAAGTCTCAAAATCACTTGGAAAATCTACCTTGACGGGCTTAATTAACTTGATATTACCATTACCATTAATTCTAACTGAAAGATTGACCGCCTCATTTGTTTTAACGTTTCCCTTATCCAGTTTGGCTGAAAGAGTATAAGATCCTACGGCACCATTGAAATTTTCGGGGGCATTATTCGGTAATGGTTTAACCTGAATTTTTATCTTAGGGCTATAAACTCTTTTTCGCATTGTTTGAGTTGACCCAAAAAAATCATCGAATACACTTCTGCTTTGATTACGCTGATTAACATAACACTCCAGTTCGAATGGTTCGATAATTATTTCTCCAGTTTGCTGCGGTACAAGAATGCTTTTTTTAATAGTACCAACATTGTATATAACGCCGTTAACATTTTCTCTTAAAAGACTGATCTGTTCAGGAACCTTTATCTCCTGGCTCCAAAATCCACTATATGATGGTATTTTTATATCACCAAACCTAGCCAGAGTCACCCGGGTATAAACCTTAATGGTGGCCAGTATCTGTTCCCCTTTAAATATATTTCTTCTGTCAACATTAATCCTGACGTAAAGATCCTTGGCATCAATACCAGATTGATTTCCAGTTTGCTGACTTTTTGTTTGTTGTTGCTGTTGTGACTTTTGTGCTTTCCCTTTAACAACCTCAATTTTGAGTTTGTTCGAAGTGTATTTTTTCCCTCCCACCGTAACTCGTGCAGCAGGAATAATAAATGTCCCCTCCAGTTGGGCTCGTACAGTGTAATTATATGTATATGAGGAAGTCTGAGAAACTTTACCCCCAATTATCTGGGTGCTCATATTTGTAGAAAGCATTGGGCCTGAGAAGAGGAAATTACTAAGCTTTGGCCCAACGAACTCAGATCCTTTGCCATTCACTACATAACTGAGGCGGAAATATTCCCCCATTTCCACCACTTTGGGAGCTGAAGCAGTAATATGGATCTCTTTATCCTGAGCAAAGGAATGCCATCCTGAAAAAATCAAGACGAAAAAGATTATTATCCTATGCATTACCAAATTCATTCTATTTCAAATCTTACCAATCTTTTAATACTCTAACTCTTTGAGCTTTTGCCTTATCTTTCTTCACTTTTTCCTGTACCTTTTTTTCGTCATTGGCCAAAGCTTCAAGCAAGCGTTGTGCATCCTCTTTTGATATCTTACCCTCCTGAGGCTGCTGTTGTTGTTCATTTTTTTGATTCTGCTGATCTTGCTGATCCTGTTGATCCTTGTTTTGATCCTGCTGATCCTTGTTTTGATCCTGCTCGTCCTTATTCTGATCTTGTTTATCCTTGTTCTGATCCTGCTGATCCTTGTTTTGATCCTTATTCTCCTTTTTTTCCTGCTCCTCTTGTTGTTTTTTCATGTTTTGCGCGTAGGCAAGGTTGTATTTAGTTTCCATATCCCCGGGCACATTCCTTAGAGAGTTCTTGTAAGCCTCTATTGCATCGTCCAATTCACCTGTTTGTAAAAGCGAATTTCCAAGATTATGGAATGCCTGTGATTTTGTGTTTTTATTCACATTGTTGTCTACTACCTGGTTGAATTGAATCCCTGCATCTTCAAATTTTTCCTGTCGATATAAAGCATCACCCAGATTAAAAGAGCCGGGGACTGAATTGCTTTGCAAATCAATAGCTTTTCTGTAAGCCACCTCGGATTCATTGAATTTATCTGATCTGAAGAGTTTGTTTCCCTCACGAATGTCCTTTCGTTCCTGCTGTGCCGGAGCGGGAAGATTAATGAAAAGCAAACCTAAGAATAACAGTTGTTTAATGTACATAATAACCCAAATTATAGTCTGTCTAAAATTCTCATTTTCTTTAACCAGCGATTTTTCCGCTCTAAGATAATTAACTCCAGAACCAACAAAAAGATTGCCAAAGCTACAGGATATTGAAATTGTTCTTCATATTCAGAATAAATACGGGCTTCAATATCTTGTTTTTCCATTTTATTTATCTCATCGAATAGAGTTTTTACTCCTGCATTTGCCGTATTTGCACGTACATATATTCCTTTACCTGCTGTAGCAATTTCTCTTAGGAGACCCTCATTAAGTTTTGACACAATCACATTTCCCTCATGATCTTTCCTAAAATCCTTTTGTCCACCCTGGGTTAAAACTGGAATTGGTGCTCCTTGTACGAGTCCCATACCAATAGTGTGAACCACAATGCCTTTTTCAGCTGCAGCTATTGCAGCTTCTATTGCTCCTTCTTCATGGTTTTCCCCGTCCGTTATGATTATAATAGCCTTACTATTATCGGCTTCGGGTGTAAAGGAACGAGCTGCCAGGTTAATAGCTGCACCAATGGAAGTGCCTTGGCGAGGAATAATCTGGGTATTAACCGAGGATAGAAAAAGTTTGGCTGCCCCAAAATCTGTTGTCATCGGAAGTTGAATGTAGGCATCCCCTGCAAATACGACCAATCCTATTTTATCATTTTCGAGTTCATCTACCAGTTTGGATATTGCCCTTTTTGCATTCTCCAGTCGACTGGGTTGAATATCTTCAGCCAGCATCGAGTTAGAAACATCCAGACCTATCATCAGCTCAACTCCCTTTCGATTGATCTCAGTAAGTTTGGAGCCGAATTGCGGACGAGCCAATACAAAAATGATAGCAGTAATGGCAAGCAGAAAGATAGTGAATTTCCAATTCTTTTTGGATTGAGAAGCCAGTGGCATAAGAGATTCCAGTAAATTCTGATCGCCCCATTTAAGAAGTTTTTTCCGCGACAAGTACTGGCTGAACCAATAAAAGCCTGCCATAACCGGGATAAGCAGTAATGTCCATAGATACACCGTATTTTCAAATCTGAAACTTTCCATCCCTTGCCTTTACGGATTATTTTTTAATATGGTGACACGCAGCACAGCCTCCAATAATAGAATCAGTATTGCAATAGCAGCCCATAGTAGATATTCTTCAGTTTTTCTGGAGAATTCCCTGACCTCCATCTTTGATTTCTCCAATTTATCAATCTCCTGGTAAATCTCCTTTAATTTTTGGTTATTCGTAGCCCGAAAATATTTCCCGTATGTCATGCTTGCTATATCCTGCAATACTTCCTCATCAATCTTAACCTCAATATTCTGGTACTGGACTCCAAATGACGTTTTAAAAGGGTAGGGGGCAGTACCAAGAGTTCCAACACCTACTGTATAAACTCTGATGTTAAATGTTTCTGCGATCTGTGCGGCAGTAACCGGGGCAATTTCCCCCTGGTTATTTACCCCATCAGTAAGGAGGATTATTACCTTACTTTTTGCTTTAGAGTCTTTCAGCCGGCTAACAGCATTCGCAAGTCCCAGACCGATAGCTGTACCGTCCTTAATCATTCCACTTTTTATGTCCTGAAACAGATTCATCAAAACCGCATGATCAGTTGTAAGAGGGCATTGTGTGAAGGATTCGGCGCTGAAAACTACTAGTCCCATACGATCATCAGGGCGTCCTGCAATGAACTCCATGGCTACATCTTTAGAAGCTTCCAGCCGATTAGGTTTAAAATCTTCCGCCAGCATGCTCCCTGAAATATCTAAAGCAAGGACAATATCAATACCTTCTGTTGCGATATTTTCCCAGGAACTAGTTGATTGTGGGCGAGCCAGAACAACAATAAGAGCAGAAATACTAAGAATTCTAAAAATGAACGGTATATGTCGCAAATAATATTTCCAGGAAGAAGGGGCTGTTGAAAGTGCTACAAGACTGGAAAGACGTAAGCTGGAATAGCCTTTATTTTGTCTGTAGATATATAAGGCGATAAGGAAAGGGATAATTATCAGCCCCCATAAGAAAATTTCGTTTGCGAATGAAATGTTATTCAGCATTCGTCCCCTCCTTTCCGGCACTCTCTAACTCAGCAGGATTAGTTGAGTCAGAATTACTTTGCCTCAATACAGGTGAAAGTTTTGTTCTAAGAACAAAATCATAAGCAACTCGCTGACTGTTCTCATTCTCATCGGGAAGCGGATTCCATTTGGCAAATTTCACAAGGTCGGCCAGTTCCAGCATATTTTTCAAATTTGCACAAATACCTTCATCGATCTCCTGCCTTATACTACAGGCAGCAACCGTTTCTGATGTTGTACATTCTAAAGCAGGAATATCAAAGCGGAATTCAAGATAAGTGCGAATTATGTCAGTAAGTCTGGAGTGATATAGTTTTATTTTGCCCTTTTGCCAAAGTTTTTCTTGAGAGAGTAGATCTAACTCTCTTAAGGCCCAGGTATGGGCTGGTTCTAAGGGTTTTACGCGGACAATGGTTTTCTCCGGCTGGTGCCTCCTTTTCTTGTAATAATACCAAATAAAAATGGCTAAAGCCAGAAGGAGTAATCCAACAAAGATGTAGGGTGCAATTTCCCTGAAGCCATAAGGTACATCAAATGGTAGTTTGATATCGCTTATTCCCTTAGTTGTATCGATTTCCAAGGTTAAAACTTCAAGGGGTAAAGCATTCGATTTCAGGCTGTCCTGATTGAGCCTGTCATAGAAGAAAAATGAGGGGATCACATAAAAGCCGGTATCAAAAGAGGTAATCACCAGGTGTTGCCTTAGCTTTAAACGTCCTTCCAATTCAAGAGTGTCTATTGGGGAAACAGCCAGAATTTCTACTTTATCAATAATCGTATCGAGGAAAACAGGGAATTCAAAATTACTGCCTTGAGCCTGATTAAGCTCTAAAACAATATTAACATGATCCCCAATAAGAATTCTGGAAGTGTCGGCTGAGGCTTTGGCCCGTGATTGCTGGGCATAAGCGTTAAATCCTGTCAAATGAAGTACAACAACAGAAATTACAGTCAAGATTAAAATGTGATATCCTTTCCTCATTTCCTCCCTTTCTTCTTAAACAGTTTAACCAGATTATTCACATAGTCTTCTCCGGTAAAAAGCTCAGTATAGTCAACCCCGCTCCTTCTTAAAGTTTCATTAAGCATACTGTCTTCATCCTTCCACCACATGCTTAAATGCTTTATTATTCGCTTACTGGAGGTGTCCACCCATTGCATAAGTCCTGTTTCAGGGTCTTCAAAACGCACCAGGCCCATATTGGGAAGATGATATTCTCCTATGTCCCTGATACGAAGTGCAACCAGATCATGCTTCTTATTAGTAAGAGTCAGGCTATCCTTCAGTTGCATCCTACTTGGTTCACTTGATTGTATAAAATCAGAAAGCAGAAAGGCTGTTGACCGTTTCTTTATGGCATTTGTAAAGTATCGTAATGCTTCAGGGATATTGGTTCCTTGGTTATTTGGCACAAAATCAAGCAGTTCCAGTATGATTCGCATAATATGCTTCTTGCCTTTTTTCGGAGGAATGAATTTCTCTACACGGTCAGTAAAGAAAATCACACCGATTTTATCATTGTTTTGAATAGCAGAAAATGCGAGTACAGCAGCTATTTCTGTCATGAACTCCCTCTTGAATCTGGTTTTTGTGCCAAAATTGTTAGAGGCACTAACATCAACCAGTAACATAACAGTTAACTCACGTTCTTCTTCAAAAATCTTGATAAATGGCTTATTGAAACGGGCAGTTACATTCCAGTCAATGTTCCGGATCGGATCGCCATATTGGTACTCCCTCACCTCACTGAAAGCCATTCCTTGCCCTTTAAAAGCACTATGATACTCTCCAGCAAAGATCTGTTTAGTGAGTCCCCTTGTCTTGATCTCAATCTTCCTGACTTTCGATATTAACTCCGTTGAATTCAATTGAAGGAATTATGAATTATGATTTATCAATTATGAATTATTATTAACTTATTATAAACTAATTACTTATACTTACGCCTCAAGCCTCAAGCCTAACGCCTTCTTTATTAGGGAACTTCAACTGCATTTAAAATCCCGGTAATAATATCCTCGCTTGAGATATTTTCGGCTTCTGCTTCATAACTTAAACCAATTCGATGTCGAAGTACATCGGTGCAAACAGCACGTATATCTTCAGGGATCACATACCCCCGGCGTTTAATGAAAGCATAAGCTTTGGCAGCCTTGGCCAGAGAAATACTAGCTCGCGGACTGCCTCCAAAGGTGATGTATCTTTCATAATCGCCTAATCCGTATTCCTTTGGAAAACGAGTAGCAAAAACTATATCAATTATATATTTTTCAATTTTTTCGTCGAGATACACTTCCTTAACAACATCACGGGCAAGTATAATAGCTTCAGGACCGAGTACGGTATTGGCTGTAGGAAAGCTTTTAGCCAGGTTTTGTCTGATAATTAATTTTTCCTCATCTTTTTGGGGATAATTGATGATTACCTTTAACATGAATCGGTCGATCTGCGCCTCTGGTAATGGGTATGTTCCTTCTTGTTCAATTGGATTCTGGGTGGCCAGTACCAGAAATGGATTAGGAAGTTTAAAACTATCCGTTCCTATAGTTACTTGTCGTTCCTGCATTGCTTCAAGCAGGGCACTTTGTACCTTAGCAGGGGCGCGGTTGATCTCATCGGCCAGAATGAAATTATTGAATACCGGTCCTTTTTTGACTTGAAACTCCTCTTTCTTTTGGCTATAAATGAGTGTTCCTATCAGGTCGGCGGGCAATAGATCGGGTGTAAATTGTATGCGCGAAAATCCTGCATCAATTGTGCTGGCCAATGTGCTTATGGCTAAGGTTTTAGCTAGCCCAGGTACTCCTTCAAGCAAAAGGTGTCCGTCTGAGAGGAGGCCTATGAGAAGGCTGTCGATCAGGTGCCTCTGACCCACAATTACCTTATTCATTTCCAATGTAATCAATTCAACAAAAGCACTTTCTTGCTGAATTTTTTCATTTATTTCCTTGATGTCAACAGTGGTATTCATTTCAATATTTGTTTCGTTTTTTTCTGATGTTTCCAAAAAGCTATTTTTGGTTTTCATGACGCGAAAATAAACGAAAGCAGTATTAAATTTTTCATATTTTTGTTAACGTATGTTAAGTCGGGAAATCAATAGATACAGGTATTTTTTAGAATTTGCCTACAATGGAAAGTTATACCATGGATGGCAGATTCAACCTAATGCCCTTACTGTTCAGGAAGAGTTAAATAATGCTTTTTCAACTTTGCTGGGAGAGAAGATAAATCTTGTAGGTGCAGGAAGAACTGATGCAGGAGTACATGCAGCCCACTTTGTGGCACATATGGATCTTGCTGCTCCTGTTTTGGATCCGGCTGAACTCGTTTTTAAGGCCAATCGATTTATTCAGGGAGGAATTCGCATCGATGCTGTCAGGGAGGTGGCTTCTGATTTTCATGCCCGCTTTAGTGCTTTGTCCAGAACCTATCATTATATTATTTCCCGGAAAAAATCGGCCTTCCTTGATGATTTCTCCTGGTCCCTTTCAAGGGATATGAATTTTGATAAAATTTGTGAAGCTTCTGAATGCCTTAGCAGTTTTACTGATTTCACAAGTTTTGCGCGACTTCATACTGATAATAAAACCAATGATTGTCAAGTAGCCTTGGCGAGTTGGAAGCAGTATGACGACACATGGGTCTTTAAAGTAAAGGCCGATCGATTTCTTCGTAACATGGTTAGAGCAATGGTTGGTACATTGATTGACGTAGGCCTTGGAAAGATAAGTCCGGATGGTTTTCGTGAGATCATCCTGGCCAAAGACCGATCGGCTGCCGGGCAATCCGCTCCGGCGCAGGGCCTGTTTCTCACCCATGTGGAATACCCGAAGGATGGGTTCCAAACCAGCCCAAGGTCTCCTTTCTTTAAGTTTTTTTGACTGGAGAATCAAGCCTCATCAGGTCTTGCTTGTTTGTTCCATAAATCCCAGGATGCTTCAGCCTGGGCGATTAGCATTGGCAGACCGTTTATTGTTCTGGCTCCGGCTTTTTTTCCTAATTGCAGGAATAAAGTCTGAGCCGGATTATAAATCAAATCTATTAAACAATGATCGATACCCAGGAATTCATAGGGGATATCCGGCTTCATTTCAATTTTTGGATAC
>JAUVKA010000236.1 GCA_030592205.1 Bacteroidota bacterium
ACCTAATCCACTGCGAAAGATAAATCAAAAAAATACTAAGAAGAAAGATCAAATCATTGCCCTTGGAAGGTTGGTTAAGGAAAAGCGCTATGATAGGTTACTGAATATTATGTCAAGGTTAAAGAATGAATCCTGGAACCTCATAATAGTAGGTGATGGATACCTTAAATCAAATATTGAGGCTATGATTGAAGACAATAATTTACAGAATCGTGTAATCTTGGCAGGTCAGCAGAAAGATGTTGACAAATTTCTTAGTGAAAGTAAAATCTTTGTCCTTACTTCAGATATTGAAGGATACCCCAATGCTTTATGTGAGGCAATGGCACATGGACTGGCATGCATCAGTTTTGATTGTGTAGCTGGCCCTGGTGATATAATAAGTAATGGTGTGAATGGGATACTCGTAGAAGATGGAGATATTGAACTCTTCACACGAGAACTTGACGAATTGATAATTGATAAGAATAAGCGTGAGCTTATCGGGGAGAAAGCAAAAAAAATCCAAAATGAGTTAGGAAAAGATGAAATTTTCAGGCGATACCTGGATTTTATTTTCGAGGATGAAAAGCAATTGAACCAATAGCATTATGAAATGAGAATCTTGATTAATTGTTCGACTCTTAAAAAAGGAGGTGTGCTGCAAGTAGGCCATTCATTGGTATCAGAACTTATGAAAAGGAAGGATCATGATTATTTCTTTATCATTTCTTCGGAGCAAAGAAAGTTCTTTGCCAATTACGTTGATAATCTAGGTGATAATTTTTATATATATGATGTAAAGCCATCAGTATTTCTATCCTTAACCGGAAGAGAAAGAAAATTGAACAAAATACTGTTAAAAATAAGGCCGCATGCAGTTTTTTCTGTATTTGGGCCAACTTACTGGAAACCTGATTGTTTACACGTTTGCGGTTTTGCAAAGCCAAGTTATATATATCTTGATTCACCGTTCTTTAAAAATTTGGCTTTATTATCTAAATTAAAGTTATTGGCTTTAAAAAAGTTACATTTATTTAGTTTTCAGAACTCTACCGATGCACTAGTAACTGAAACAAATGATGCCTCAAGACGGCTATTGAGAATCCTGCCTTCAAAGAAAGTATTCACTGTATCAAACACTTATAACCAGATTTATGATGAAACTAGTAAATGGGATAATAGCATAAAACTGCCGGCATTTGATGGGATTACCTTACTATCTATAACAGCAAATTACCAGCATAAGAATTTAGGGATTATTCCCGATGTTATCTCATACTTAAGATATGTATACCCATTATTAAAGTTCAGATTTGTGCTGACACTAGATAGAAGTGAAGTCAAAAATATAAGTAAGAATGACCTCCAGTATATAATTTTCCTTGGTCGTGTCCCTATATATCAATGTCCTAACTTATATTTACAATCAGATTTCATGTTCATGCCTACCCTGCTGGAATGTTTTACTGCAACTTATCCTGAAGCAATGAAGATGGGAGTTCCCATATTAACTTCGAATCTCCCTTTTGCAACTGATATTTGTTCTGATGCAGCTTATTATTTTGATCCAAAGTCACCTGAAAGTATTGGTGAAGCAATATATACTCTGGCGGGTAATAAGGACCTACAAGTTAAACTTGCTGTCAGAGGAAAGGTGAGGCTTAAGACATTCAATTCTTCTGAAGAAAGAGCGAATAAATACATTAAAATTTTGGAAACACTTTATGAAACAATTAATTCAAAATCTGAAAACAGGTGAAACCTCTCTTGAGGACATTCCTGTACCCGTACCAGGTAATGGTGAGATATTAATAAGAACAACAAATTCACTTGTTTCACTCGGAACTGAAAGGATGCTGGTTGAGTTCAGCAAGGCTAATCTGATGCAGAAAGCCAGGCAACAACCTGAGAAGGTCAAACAGGTGCTTGAGAAGATAAAATCAGATGGCTTATTGCCTACACTGGATACAGTATTTAAGAGACTCGAGGAACCTTTACCACTCGGTTATTGCAATGCAGGAATTATTGTAAAGACGGGAAGTGGAGTTGCAGGTTTTGCAGCAGGAGACAGGGTCGCATCAAATGGGAAACACGCTGAATATGTTTGTATTCCACAGAATCTTGTTGCCAAGGTTCCTGAAAGTGTATCTAATGAAAAAGCTGCATTTACAGTTATAGGTTCGATCAGTCTCCAGGGAATACGACTGTGCAAGCCTGAATATGGAGAGACAATTGTTGTAATCGGGTTAGGTTTAGTGGGCCTTCTGGCGGTCCAAATGTTACAGTCAAATGGTTGCCAGGTTATAGGGATTGATATAGATGACTATAAATGCGAAATGGCTAGGAGGTGGGGCGCAATAACCTTTAATCCACAAAAAGGTCATGATCCTGTTATGGGAGTCATGGACAAAACGAAAGGAATAGGTGCGGATGGTGTGATTATTACAGCTTCATCCAGTACAAATGAGATTATTTCCCAGGCAGCTCGTATGAGTAGAAAGCGTGGACGTATAATATTAGTAGGAGTTACAGGACTAAATATAAATAGAGCCGAATTCTATGAGAAAGAATTGACTTTCCAGGTATCCTGCTCCTACGGGCCAGGTCGCTATGATGAGAGCTATGAGAAAAAAGGTATTGATTATCCACTACCTTTTGTTCGATGGACAGAGAAGCGAAATTTTGAGGCTGTTCTTGATGCTATTGCCAGGGGTGGCTTGAAGGTTGAAGAACTTATTACAGAAAAAGTTAAACTGGATGATTACAAGGATATTTACGAATCAATGGGCAAATCAAAGTCTATTGCATCAATTATTGAATATTATAATGAAAGTAGCTATGATAAAAATAATAATAACACAGTTATCCTAAGAAAGCAATCATTCAGAAGGTCCAAAGCTGTAACGGGATTTATAGGAGCGGGGAACTTTACTAAAATGACTATGTTGCCGGCATTGAAAGGCACAGGTGCTGAATTCAAATATATCGCTTCTTCAGGTGGTGTCTCAGGTACAACTCTTGCAAAAAAATTTGGATTCACTCATAGCACCACTGACTATAAAGAAATACTTAACGATGAGGAAATTGATACGGTTTTTATTTCTACCAGACACAGCTCACATTCAAAGTTCGTAATCGAGTCATTAAATGCTGGCAAGAATGTTTTTGTTGAGAAACCCCTTGCATTAAATAGTGACCAGCTAGCAGAAATAATAAAGGTTCATAATTATACGCGAAGCGGAGAAACTCCGCCATCTTTAAGTGTTGGTTTTAATAGAAGATTTTCACCACATATACAGTATATGAAGAAAACACTTGGGTACGATCCGTGTAAGATGAATATAGTTGCCACAATGAATGCCGGCTTCATTCCTTCAAATGTCTGGGTGCACGACATGGAGATAGGGGGAGGACGTATAATAGGTGAGGCTTGTCATTATATGGATTTATGTGTTTATCTTACAGGTTCGGAGATTATATCTGTGTGCATGAATTCCATGGGGTTAGAAGCTCAGGAGAATACCGATAATGCCAGTATCCTGCTTAAATTTAAGAATGGAAGTAACGCAGTAATAAATTATTTTGCCAATGGTGCCAAGTCCTATAGCAAAGAAAGAGTTGAAGTTTATGCAAATCAGAGTGTATTAATAATGGATAACTTTCGTACAACGAAAGGTTATGGTATAAAGGGATTCAAAGGGCTCAAGTCACGAATGGATAAAGGTCATAGAGCTCAGTTTGCTGAATATATAAAAAGGATCAAAG
The DNA here is from genome assembly GCA_030592205.1 of Bacteroidota bacterium. Taxonomy (GTDB): domain Bacteria; phylum Bacteroidota; class Bacteroidia; order Bacteroidales; family UBA12481; genus JAUVKA01. The sequence continues at coordinate 3,748 of JAUVKA010000236.1, forward strand.
AAGGTGGTGAGCCGCTTATTGATTTCGGGGAATTAGTAAATGTTACAAAGGCTTCTTTTGCGACTATTAAAAGCCTTAAAGAAAATAGCTGGATTAATATTGATTAATTGTCTCCTCGCCCTTAATTAATGATTATATATAGAATAAAAAGAATATTCTGGTTTATTGAATTGATTCCAAAGCTGGGAGTTATTAATGTATTTCATGTTTTATACTACAGGATGCTATTGAGGTCAGGTTTACTGGCCCGTAAATATCCAGTTATACATACAGAAATTAATACTCTGATTTACCACAGCTGCCAATGGAGATCAGATTATCCGACTGATTGGAAGCAGGATTTGATCAAGCAGGCTGACAGAATTAACCGTGGGTTTTTACCCTATTATTCCTGCCACTGGGTAAATCAATCAGCACCTCCTGACTGGTTTATCAATCCCTTTAATGGAAGCAAGTGTAGACAGACTGAACTGCACTGGACAAAAATTTCTGATTTTAGCAATGATCTGGGAGATATAAAGAATGTATGGGAAGCTTCAAGGTTTACTTGGATAGGGATTCTGGCAAGGGCATTTGTAATAAGTGGTGAACACAAGTATCTTGATACGATAAATGAATGGCTTATTGATTGGCTCAAACAAAATCCGGTTAATCAAGGACCTAACTGGAAATGCGGGCAAGAAGCATCAATCAGGGTTGTGAACCTCCTAAGTGCTGCATACATACTTGATCAATCGGAAAAACCTACAGATATACTTGCTAAGGTAATAAGGCATCATTTAAGAAGGATATCTTCAAATATCGGTTATGCTGTTTCACAGAAAAACAATCATGCAACAAGTGAAGCAGCGGCTCTGTTTATAGGTGGCAACTGGCTGATGGTTGTTGATGATTCAAATGCAAAGGAGAATAGATCATATGCTGAGAAAGGTAGAAAATTACTTGAAAGCATGGTTAGGAAACTTGTTTATAGTGATGGAAGCTTTGCCCAGCATTCAGTTAATTATCACAGGTTATTTCTGGACACTCTTTCCTATATAATACTATGGATGGACAAGCTAAACTTACAGCCCTTGTCCAATGGATTTAATGAAATTGCCAAAAAATCATTGTCCTGGCTTCTATCAATTGCTGATGAATCAGGAAGGTGTCCAAATATTGGGTCAAATGACGGTACTCTATTACAAACAAATCATTCATGCGATTACCGTGATTACAGACCTTCACTGCAACTTGCTACGGTTCTGATTAATAATGAACTGACTTTTGAATCCGGTCCCTGGGATGAGGCCCTTTACTGGTTTGGAATCAGCAGGAATAATTTCTCTCTTTCACCTGTTAAAAAGAAATCTTTATTCCATTCAGCAGGCTATATAGTAATGAAAGGAGAAAATTCATGGGCAATGCTTCGCTATCCGTACTACAGGTTTCGGCCTTCACACAATGATGTATTTCATTTTGATCTGTGGTCAAAAGGAAGGAACCTATTATTTGATTCAGGGAGTTTTTCATATAATCCTGACAAAGATTGTGAAGCTCCAGATTTGAAGTCAGTTCATGCCCATAATACAGTTTCGTTTGATAACACCGAACAAATGCCACGCCTGGGACGGTTTCTCCTTGCTAAATGGATAAAGCCATTAACGCTTGACAATTTTGAACTGGTAGGTGACATGGCTGGCTCGTGGAAGGGTTCATACAGGGATGCATCAAGAAATATTCATCATAGAGAAATAAGATGGGATAGGAATATGTGGGAAATACGTGATAAGTTCAGTGGAAAATCAAAGCTGGTCTCGGTAGGGTATAATTTTTCCGGCGGAAAATATTCACTTGATAATAATAATAATTCCTTGCAACTATCGTGGGGAGAGATCCTTGTATCAGCTAATGCAAATTTGAAGGTTCGCAATCATTCTTTCTCTGATTACTATATGAAATTATCGAGAGCTTATCGTCTGGTTGCACAAACTGACAATAATTCTGAAGTAGTAACTAAAATTAATATCTTTAAATGAGAGTCCTTTATTTCCACCAGTATTTCTGTACTCCCGAAGGCAATTCAGGTATTCGGTCATTTGAAATGTCTCGACATATGGTTAAAAAAGGACATAAGGTGACAATGGTTTTTGGAGAATCCCCAAGATTGAAGTCACCGCTTACAGGTAGACCTTATAAAAAGGGTGTCAGAAGGGGAAATTATATGGGAATTGACCTCATCGAATTCGATCTGCATTATAATAACAAAATGAGTATATTAAGGAGGGCAATTGTATTTCTGAAATACTCTCTCAGAAGTGTCCGACTAGTTTTTAAGGAGGATTTCGATATTGTTTTTGCCACTTCAACTCCAATTACTGCCGGCATACCTGGTATAGTAATGAAGGTGTTTAGAAAGAAAAAACCTTTTATTTTTGAGGTCAGGGATCTTTGGCCTGAACTCCCACGTGAAATGGGGGTAATAAAGAATAAGATCACTCTATGGGTCATGGGGTTACTTGAATTTTATTCTTATAACAAAGCAGATACATGCATTGCACTTTCTCCTGGTATTGAAGAAGGCATCAGAAGAAGGTTGAAAAGAGATAAGCCTGTTTACCTAATACCAAATGGTTGTGATCTGGATTTATTTCAGCCCGGGAATTATTCAAAAAAGATTTTCCCTGGTTGTGGCGAAAATAATTTCATAGCTGTGTTCATTGGTGCCCATGGCATGGCAAATGGTTTAGATGCTGCACTTGATGCTGCCGTTGAGCTAAAAAGTATTGATAGGGGTGAGAAGATAAAGATTGTTTTAATGGGAGATGGGAAAGCTAAACCCCGGCTAGAAGAAAGGGTGA
>JAUVKA010000039.1 GCA_030592205.1 Bacteroidota bacterium
AGCTACTACACCCACGAATTTCCCTGACTGATCATAAACCTTGATCCTTACAATTTTCTTCTCAGAAGTTACAAAATGTCCGTTGGGCAGAATCGCCAGCTGAGCGGGGTTACAGCATCCACTGAATCCATCCAAAGTATTTGATATCTTATCCCAATATCCCCTTAGCTCACCAGTTTCAGAATAATTTTCAATGGCATGCATCCCCGGGTTAACCACCCAGAGTTCATCATCATTATTCACGATGTCAAAATATGGGCTTGGAACAATAAAGCCATGAATATCATCTGCTTCCCTTTTTCCCGTGAAGTTCCCTAATAATTCCCCCTCTTTCGTGTATCTCAAGACCTGCCGATTACCAGCATCGGCTACGAAAAGATAATCGCCTATCACGGTAAGCGAAGTTACCACAGCACTATCATTAATAGTAGCAAAGGCCTTAACGAGTTCCCCCTTGAGTGTAAAACTTGAAACAGATTTTAAAAACCCTATATAAACTCTTTCTCCATCAGGCAGAACAGTCCTTGGTGATTCCGGAAGCTTAAATCTTCTGATTTCCCGGCCCATGGTATCCACAACCTGCAGATAGTTGTCGGCAATAATAAATATTTCCTCCCTGGCAATGGCTATCCCTCTCGGCACTCCGGCCTGCAGCTTAATATTCCTGGTTTCTTTGTAAATGATCAGCTCACGATCTACATCCCTAAATTCATCCACATTCAGGTAGAATGGGTTCTCTCCTCGCTTTTCCGGCCTTGATCCCAGGATATCTAAAACAACGATAGTAATGATGATCAGGGTAATCACTCCAAGAAAAGCATATATCAGTTTCTTTTGCATTTAATATTCTTATTTTCTGATGTTAATACACACCATTTCCTTTGAATCCCGCAAAACCATATAGCCGTCAGCCACTGCAATAGGTGCCCAGGCATCATGACCGTCCTGGAAAACCTTTACCTGATCAAGCTGAATATATCTGTCAGTATTAGCCTGTGCTATAGTAAGAACTCCATCATCGCTCAAGATAAAGAATTTTCCATCTGCCACAATATATGGCCCCAATCCGAAACGTGCATTTTTACCGCTGATCCACACCATCTCCCGGAAATTTGATGGCTTAACACATACAAACTGGTTTCTTAGAGAAGCAGCATATTTCGGCATTATACTAAAAAGATACCCCTGGTAAAATATAGGTGTTTGTTGTTCAGCTGCAAATCCTTTCCCGGGCGCATATTCGTCGAAGACGCTCGCAGTTATTTGTCCGGCAGACTCAAGCAATTGCAGTACCATGCAACCAGTACCATAAGCAGCACTTAAAAAAATCTTACCATCATCCATACACACTGGAGATGCAGCAACCACATCATGATTCCACTCCTCTGATTCCCATAAGATCTGTCCACGGTCAGGCCCTTCAGCCGATACTCCAAATACAGCTCCAAGAGCACTATAAACATACATTTTCCTGCCTGCGAATTGCATCATCATGACTGAAGAATGGGACATTTTCAAGTTCTTTGGATTGGGCGTTTCCCAAAGAATCTCTCCGGATTCACAATCAACTCCAAGCATCAATGTCGTTCCACAACTTGCAATTACTGCCACACCCTCATCTATCAGAGGGCATTGCCCTGTATACCACAAAGGTATTTCTGTCTTGTAGTCTTTTTCAATATTCAGGCCCCAGCGAAAAGCTCCATCTTTACGATCAACACACATTACATGGGCTTTGGGGCCCAATGTTAATATATATTGATCTGTTACAGCAGGAATAGTACGTGACTTTCCATGATTTCGCTTAACGTGTACATGGTAGCCCCTCTGCCAAATTTCCTCTCCGCTTACAAGATCGAAACTCCTTAGAAGATCAGCCCTTTCTTCCTCATCATAATCGAGAATATAAACAACCCCTTCATAGATTGCCGCTCCTGCGTGGCCTTCCCCTAACTCAACCGACCACAGAATATCCGGGATAGTATCCTTAAAAGTATCGATAAGCTTCACGGAGGATTTACTAATATTGTCCAATGACTCTCCGCGAAAACGGGGCCATTTTTCTTCTAAATAAGATTCTGAAGACCCTAGGTCGATGAATATTTCACCTATCTCCACCTCCTGAATAATCAAATTGCCGGCTAATCTGTTGTCCATCCCGGGTTCACTGGTCGTAAGGGATCGTGTAGGGTTGGCCGTAAGCCACCAGGTGATAAAACTGGTAGCAACCATTACTACAATCAAGATTACAATATTTCGGATACGCTTATCCAATTTAATCGACTGAACTTATTATTCCTGAATATTATATGCCATTAAAACTTCGCCATGTCGCACATACAGTACCCCCCTGTTAATCACAGGATGAGCCCAGTGCTGTTCAGTACCCAATTCCACCTTGGTCTTGCCCAAAATTTTAAATTCCTTTGGATCAGCTTTAACCATAGCTAATTCTCCTCTTTGACTATAACAATACAACTTATCGTCAGCTAAAATTACAACTCCTTTGGCTATTTCCTTGCTGGTATAGGTAGTATTCCCGGTGGCCCAGTCGGCACAGAACCATATACGACTCTTATCTCCGGAACCATAAAGATGTCCATCAAATATTACCGCCCCACCCATACGGCTATCCATTGTATTATCAAACCATTGCTTCGTGACCTTACTTCCATCATCACTCAGCTTCAGGTTAACACCGCCTTGACCGTAACCACTAAAGCAAAATAATGCCCCATCATGATAAACCGGGGTATTAGCATGAACTGACCACTCATTTGTTTGAGGATATGTCCAAAGTAGTTTCCCGGTTTTCGCGTCCATACCCAGAATATGGTTTTCTGTCATGGTAACCAAAAGCTTACGGGCAGATAAATCCACCAATAGAGGTGTACAATAAGCCGATTTCTCAGATTTGCCGGCAGTAGACCAAATTTGATCGCCGGAATGTCTGTTAAAGGCCATGACATTGTTCTTTTCTCCTCCGGGAGTACAATAAAGAACATCTCCATCGATCAAAACTGTTTCTGTCATTCCCCATCGGATATTTCGACCATCAAAATCACTCAACAGATCATTTTCCCATTTAATCTCCCCATTCGCCTCTTCCATACAAACAAGTCGTCCTAAACCACTCATCATATACATCAAATCACCATGCAAAGTAACCGAAGAGCGGGCTCCCGGGTAACTTTCAGTAAACTCACCCCCGTAAGAATACTTTTTCAGAAGATTACCATTCTTATCCATAATGAATATATATCCTGTTTCTTCGTGAACACCTGTTAGATAGATCTTATTATTGGCGAAAACAGGAGAAGAAAATCCTTTACCCATACTATCAATATGCCAAATCATTTCAGGGCCCTCTTCAGGCCAGAAATCCAACAATTCTTTATCAGGATAAACTCCCGAAGCCTCAGGACCCCTCCAATGGCTTGGTTCTTGTGCATATAAATTTACTCCAATCAGCATCAGAACTGCTATACCAATAATAAGTTTTTTCTTCATATTAAGAAATTTCGTAATCCATTTTATTTAGATTTAAGAGCTTCCAAAATAAGCATAATGCAGATAAGATTGCCACAAAACTTGATGCAGCGGACAAAAACCGCCTAAAATTATTTGCATGTTATTTAGAATACAGCGGTGTTCGAAAATTCACAATACCCTGATTGATATGTTGATAAATGAAAATGATTATATTGTCTCCCGGAAAACTCTAAATTGATTTCCTATACAACTGATTATCTTTTTATTACATGATTTACGAAGGGTTTAAATGAAGATTCTTGTAACAGGAGCCACCGGATATATTGGTAAAAGACTGATCCCTGCCTTACTCAGGGAAGGGCATGAGGTGTATGCTATGGTGCGCGATAGGGAGAGATTTCATATCACACCGGAAAAATATCATAAGCAGGTAAAAGTCTTTGAAGCTGATCTCTTGATCCCTGAGAAGGCAGATCCTTTTCCTCAGGATGTAGATGTTGCTTATTACCTTATACATTCTATGACCAGCTCAAGCAGAACTTTCATGGAATTGGAAGCAAAATCAGCCAGAAACTTCCTGAAACTAATCGAAGGCACAAAAGTTAAACAGATATATTACCTCAGTGGCATTTCCAACGAAAAAAAATTATCAACTCACCTTGAATCCCGACTGCAAGTTGAGAAAATATTTCAGGACGGGCCTCTCCCGGTAACAACGTTCCGGGCCGGGATAATTGTTGGTTCAGGCAGTGCCTCTTTCGAGATAATAAGAGATCTGGTTGAAAAACTTCCTATAATAATTGCTCCAAAATGGCTGAGAACCAAATGTCAACCTTTGGCAATACGGGACGTTATGAATTTCCTGGTGGGTGTATTAAAGCTTGAGGATTGTGTAAACAAAACATTTGATATTGGAGGCCCTGATATCCTCAGCTATAAAGATATGTTGCTCCAATACGCTGAGGTGAGAAAACTTAAAAGAAGAATTTATACCTCTTCATTGCTATCCCCCAGATTTTCATCCTACTGGCTGGCCCTTATCACATCAACAAATTGGGATTTGGCCAGAAATCTTGTGGATAGTTTAAAGGTAGATGTTGTATGTCAAACAAATGATCTGGCCGAACAGCTTGTCATCAAGCCTATCAGCTACAAAGAGGCCATAACTCTGGCCTTCCAGAGCATAGCTCAGAATGAGGTCGTCAGCAGCTGGAAAGATTCTTTTAGCAGCAGTAAAATAAAAGACAAGGTTCAGGATCATATCACAATACCCACCTTTGGTTGCCTCCATATTTCACGAAAGGTCAAAATATCTTATGATCCCGATCAGGTCCTTTCTAATTTCATGTCAATTGGTGGAGGCCGTGGATGGTATCATGCATGCTGGTTCTGGAGATTTAGAGGTAACCTGGATGCCATGGTTGGCGGTGTTGGTCTTCGTCGTGGCAGAACCCATCCATCCAGACTTGATCCAGGTGATTCCCTCGACTTCTGGCGTGTTTTGGTATCAGATCAAAAAAACAAACGATTACTACTTAACGGAGAAATGAAAATTCCAGGAGAAGTTTGGCTGGAATTCTCTATCAAAAATGAAAATGGAGAAGACATTCTTCATCAAAAAGTTACATTTCGACCTCATGGTATTCTTGGCAGAATATATTGGATCCTTCTAAAACCATTACACCATTACATCTATTCAGGAATGATCAAAAAAATCGAAAAGTTCAGATAATCAGTGACTCAGTAACTCGGTGACTCAGTGACTCGGCTATTCGGTGACTCGGTAAATCAGTAACTCGGTGACTCGGTGACTCAGTGACTCGGCTATTCGGTGACTCGGTAAATCAGTAACTCGGTGACTCGGTGACTCAGTGACTCAGTGACTCAGTGACTCGGCTATTCGGTGACTCGGTAAATCAGTAACTCGGTGACTCGGTGACTCAATTTTACAATTTATAATTTATAATTTATAATTTATAATTCTTTTTTTTCGTCCCTCCCGTCCTTTTTTCGTCCCTCTGTCCCCTTTCTTTCCCTATTTCCCTATTTCCCCATTTCCCCATTTCCCCAACTCCCTATTTCCCTTATATTTCCGTACTTTTATCAAATCAAAATTAAAACCCCAACTCCCATGACAACTCCAAGCCCCCAAAGAAAGTCGACACGTACCATCTTGCTGGCTTTTGCAGCCCTGATTTTCGCATGGACCATTTATCAGGAATACAGGCCCCATTATGAAGTCGGGCAAATGGAATATCGTTTGGTAACTGGAATTCAGGGAAATTCTTTTGAAATCATTATGTTGGAAACTGCAAAACAATATACTGTTCTAGATGCTGAATTCAAGGAGATTTTTGAGCATAATGATGCTGAGGTGATTTCCCGACCCGAGCAACTGAAACTATTACAAAAGTATAAGGATCTTCAATACAGGGTCAGTATTAATAATCTTGCTAAAGAGAGAAAAGCCCAATTCCGCCTTTCAAGAGAGCATTTTAATATGATGCGTTTTAACACCACAATTCAATTTGAAATCGACCGAAAAGTTAAGGATTCAATCATCTCAATAGTTGACATGTAATTTGATAATTTTCGGGATAAAATCTATAGTTTTGTGCCTTCTAATCAATAAAGATAAATTTGACTCTAATGAAAATAGCAGAAATTCATACCGAAAAGGGCCTCATGAAGGTTAGTTTCTTCGATAAAGATGCCCCCAACACAGTAGATAACTTTATTAAGCTGTCTGAAAAAGGCTTTTATGACGGATTAACTTTTCACAGAGTAATACCTGATTTTGTAATCCAAGGCGGATGCCCCGACGGAACTGGTGCTGGCGGCCCGGGATATAGTATCGATTGTGAACTTGACGGAGATAACCAATATCACGACAAAGGAGTATTGTCCATGGCACATGCCGGCAGAAATACAGGAGGATCACAATTCTTCATCTGTCATAGCCGCCAAAACACCCAGCACCTGGATCGTAACCATACCTGCTTTGGTAAAGTAGTTGAAGGCCTCGACGTAATTGACCAAATCGGCCAGGGCGACAAAATCCAGAAGATCGTCATTCTGGAAGGTTAGAAAATGCCTGGCGATCCCCGCGGGAATGACTGTACTAGCGAGGCATTTGTTAAGATTGCAAAAGCAGTCATCCCTGCGAACGCAGGGATCGGATGGCACTACACCAGATGCACGATAAACTAAGAATACAAGTAACGTTTAATCTTCTTCGTCGCAGTCTTCTCAAACGGATCAATCTGAATAACTGCTAGTTGAATCCTGCTGAAATTATTTACCTGACCATTAACAAAGTCGCGCAGCTCAATCAGCAACTCTTCCTTTTTAGCTTCTACCTGCTTTAGAGCTTCCTCCTTCAAATACTTGAATTGCTGTTCCAGCTCATCTAAATTAAAATGCACAAGGGCAACAAGTTTCCCTTTACGTTCAACAACCACAGATTCCATTACAAAGCGGAAACGATTGATTACTGATTCGATCTCTTCGGGATAAATATTTTCACCTGAAGATCCAACAATCACACTTTTCAAGCGACCCTTGATATACAGATAATTCTCCGGATTAAGGAAGCCAAGATCACCAGTTCGAAACCATCCGTCTTTAGAGAGTACTTTGGCTGTCATTTCAGGCTCCTTATAATATCCTTGCATTATATTCTTTCCCCGGACCCAGATTTCTCCTTCTCCTGTTTTTGGATCAGGACTGTTAATCTTCAATTCCAGAGTCTGAACCGGCCTGCCTGTAGATTGATAACGAGTATTTTTCACTCCATCTCCAACAGCAAAAGGTGATGTTTCAGTTAAGCCATATCCAATAGCATATGGGAATTTTCCTTCTGAAAGAAAACGCTCTGTTGAAGCATCAAGTTTAGCTCCTCCAATTCCAAAGAATTTTAAGCGGCCACCAAAAGTCTCATAAAGTTTCTTTGCAGCCATTCTATGAAGAAACTTCCTGGCAACAGGAATCTTATATGCTCTCTTCAGAACCGGACTCTTGTTAAACTTTGCCCTTATCTGAACTTTGTAGATCTTTTCAATAACCATCGGAACACTCAAAAGATAAGTGGGCCTAACTTTTTTCAATGCAGGTACAAGCGCCGCAGCAGTTGGAGGCTTATCAAGATATTTTATCAATGCACCATAAGAAATCGGAAGAATCAGTCCTCCTGTATTTTCCAGAGTGTGGGAAAGAGGCAGGATCGATAGGAATACTTCATCTTTATCTAATGGCTCCACAGCAGCACACTGAGATAAGTTTGTACTAAGATTACCATGACTCAGCATCACCCCTTTTGAACTCCCGGTTGTTCCTGAAGTATAAATTATCGAAGCAAGATCATCAGACTTTACTTCAAAATGGTCAATGGATAAGCTGCCAAAGGGATCATAAGCTTCAACAGATTTTAAATCTGGCGAAGAAATAGCTTTATCCAAATCTCCCAAATTATCTAATAGGATCAAACCATCCACTGCTTTTCTGGCAGACTCATTCACCTTTTTAATCAATTTCCCCGAAACAAAAACCAGTCGGGCTTCAGAATGGAGTATTACATTGGAAATCTCATCAGCCGTAAAATCAGGTAAAACAGGCACAGCCACAGCACCCATAGAAATAACAGAGAAATAAGAAATTACCCAGTTCGGAGAATTTGCACCAACTATAGCCACGCGGTCACCTGGCTTTATCCCTTTTTTAGCAAGACGGAATATCTGGTGTTCCACAGATTTTCTTAAATCCCCATATGTCAAATCCGGGCCATCAACATATCCGATTGCCGGTAATTTCTCAAAAGAAGTAAAACTATTCTTCAGCATTTCCTGAAGTGTGCCGAAACTTTTATCCATCTTATTACAAAATTTTATTATTCCCTTATATAATCTGTCTACTGACTTTCACCAACTTGGGGTCATTTTAAGGCGGTAAATATAGCCAAATTATCTACCACAACACCCTTAGCCGGGTATTCCGACACATATAAACAATATATACACGTTTATGTTGTAAGCACACTTCATTAACAATTCAACCAACCAACAAGGCGCTGATCTGTTGATAATTACAAAATCTTATTATAGTTTTATAGAGGAAAGACAAGGGTAATCGGTTGGCCCAACGGGTGTAGCTAAAACCGGAATTAATGAAGAGAGGTTTGGCTGAACCAGAGTAAGTGAAAAATGCAAAACGGCAAGGGGGACTCCGTTAGCAAAAAGATTCACACTTTTCGATGGAATAGCACACTTTAGTTGGGCCAACCTTTTCAAAAACGAAACATCACTTTTTTCCATATATTTCTGAATTCTTTATAAGGCTGATTCATCTGAAGAGGCCTTTTTGCTATTTATGCCTGCCCTTCAGCACTTTAACTACCTCTCCAATTGACGATCCTTTTTCTGCGAAAAGAACCAACATATGGTATAATAGGTCGGCACCCTCATTTAAAAAAGCTTCATTGTCATTTCCCATTGCCTCAATTACCGTTTCAACCGCTTCCTCTCCTACCTTCTGTGCTATCCTTCCAATACCCTTCTCAAATAAACTGGTGGTATAAGAACCCTCAGGCATGCCTACCTTTCTTTCATTAATAAGATCCTGTAAATACTCCAGAAAGCCCAGACCGGATTCATTGGTCTCATTAAAACAGGTGTCTGTGCCCAAATGACAAACCGGTCCCTTAGGCTGTGCCATTACAAGAAGTGTATCCTGATCACAATCGACCAATATCTCCTTTACTTGCAGAAAATTGCCACTCGTTTCCCCCTTTGTCCATAAGGTCTTCCTGGATCTGCTGAAAAATGTTACCAATCCTGTTTCATTGGTCCTCTCAAACGATTCCTGATTCATATATCCTAACATCAAAACCTTCTTTGTCTGATAATCCTGAACTATTGCAGGGATCAAACCATCACTTCTATTGAAATCTATATTATTCATCTCATTAAATATTAATTTATTTTGTATTCGATGTTGCTCGCCAAGTAATATTTTTCGTTTATGTGAGACTCATTCTCATGGCTCGGTACATAATTGAAATCTTTTAAAAATATTTTATTTAGATCTTATTATCCCGGATTATTGTCTCCCTTACCGAAATGCCGGCATCTGCAAGCTGTCTCTTAAGAAAAGGAATTGGTATCTCCCCAAAATGAAATACGCTGGCCGCCAGTGCAGCATCTGCCATACCTTTTGAAAAAACATCGATGAAATCCTGAATATTACCTGCTCCACCTGAGGCTATAAGGGGTATACTGAGCTCCCTCGACAAGCGGCTCAAGGCCTCATTAGCATATCCATTCTTCGTGCCATCATGATTCATACTGGTAAAAAGGATCTCCCCGCAACCTCTATCCTGACCTTCCCTGGCCCACTCAAACAGCGTTTTTTCAACTGGCAATCGACCACCATGGATGTACACTCTCCATTGCTCAGCTTTCTGTTTTGCATCAATAGCAAGAACCAAAAACTGACTGCCATATCCTTTCGCCAGCTGATCAATCAAATCAGGATTTTTAACAGCCGCAGAATTTACAGAGATCTTATCAGCGCCGGCTTCCAGAAGCCTGACAGCATCACTGAAATCATTTATTCCTCCACCAATGGTAAAAGGAATATTGATGTCTCTGGCAATTCGCTTCACCAGGTCAAGCATGGTTTTTCTTCCTTCATGACTGGCAGTTATATCAAGAAAAACCAGCTCATCAGCCCCCTCATCAACATACCTGGCTGCCAGTTCAACAGGATCACCCACTTCCCTGATCCCTACAAAATTCACCCCCTTAACCGTTGTACCGTTTCTTATGTCCAGACAAGGGACTATTCTCTTTGCTAACATCTTATAACCATTTTATTAATTCATCAATAGTAATCCGTCCCTCGTAAAATGCCTTCCCGAAAATCACTGCATCAATTCCTGCATCTTCTAAGACCTGAATATCACTGACCCGACTAACACCCCCGGAAGCCACCAGGTATATTTTTGGAAACTTCTTCTTGATCCTTGTATACAATTCAATGGCCGGGCCTTGTAGTTTTCCATCCCGACTGATATCAGTACAGAAAAATCGATTTATTCCCTTGTCTGCCCAGGCAGCAATAAATTCATTAACACTAAACTTACTGGTTTCAGTCCAGGCATTAGTGGCAATCTTATCATCCTTGATATCTGCTCCAAGAAAAAATGCTTCAGGGCCGTACTTTATAATCCAACCGGCAACCTTCTCAGGATCCTTAACAGCAATACTGCCAATGCTAACCTGCTTTGCTCCGGCATCAAGTATTTCCTCCACCTGGCTCTCGTCCCTTACTCCACCTCCAAAATCAAAATTAAGACTGCTTCCCTTAGTAATATTCCGTAGCAGGGGAATATGTACCGGACAGCCGGAACGGGCCCCGTCAAGGTCAACAACATGCAGACGTTTAAAACCAGCTTTCTCAAAAAATCGGGCCATCTCAACCGGATCATGACCATAGTCGGTCTTTCTTGCGAAATCCCCCTCTACCAGTCGCACGCATGATCCATTTATTATATCAATAGCGGGAATAAGATCTATCATAACTCAATAAAATTTTTAAGAAGTACAGCGCCAAGAGGCCCGCTTTTCTCAGGATGAAATTGTACTGCATAGAAATTATCTTTCTGCAGATAAGCAGAAAATGGAATCTCATATTCACATACCGATTGGGTATCCGCCCCCAGCTCGCAATAATAGGAGTGAACAAAATAAAAATATGCCGGTTCACGTAGCCCTTTTAAAAGATTATCCTGACTAATCTGTATTTCATTCCAGCCCATATGGGGAACTTTAAGGTCTCCGCGAAACAGTTTTACTTTCTCCTTGAATATTCCCAACCCGGGAGTATCTCCCTCCTCAGAATGGGAACACATCAGCTGCATACCAAGACAAATACCCAGGGTGGGTTGCTCAAGGGTGGAAATCACCTTATCCAGACTGGTCTCTCTAAGGTACTTCATTGTTGTACCAGCCTCCCCAACCCCGGGAAAAATAACCTTATCAGCCTTCCTGATTTCCTCTGGAGAATCCGTAATATTGGCATCTATACCAATCCTTTGTAATACATTAGCCACCGAGCCGATATTCCCGGCATTGTACTTAATAATAGCTACAATCTGTCCCATTACAATACTCCTTTCGTACTGGGTAAAAGATCATCTATTTCCTTCACTCCCATTCTGATTGCCCTGGCAAATGCCTTAAAAATTGCCTCGATCTTATGGTGTTCATTTTTTCCTGATGCCTCAATATGCAAATTACACCTGGCCGAATCTGAAAATGATTTGAAGAAGTGAGAAAATAATTCTGTGGGAAGATTGCCCACCTTCTCCCGTTTAAATTCCGCATCCCACTTAAACCAAGGACGACCGCCAAAATCAATAAGCACTTTGGCCTGACAATCATCCATGGGTAAAACAAAGCCATATCTTGATATTCCATTCTTATCCCCCAAAGCCTTTACGAAGGCCTCACCCAAAACCAGGGCGGTATCCTCCACTGTGTGGTGCTCATCCACCTGAAGATCACCCTTTGCCCTGATTTTTAAATCCATTCCACCATGACGGGCAATTTGTTCCAGCATATGATCAAAGAATCCTATACCTGTCTCAATATCTGCTCTGCCCTTGCCATTAAGCGATAAATCAATCTCTATATTCGTTTCCTTAGTCTCCCGTGTAACCCTCGCCCTTCTACTCTGACTGCCAAGGTAGGTCCAGATTTCCTTCCAGTTATCTGTGATCAGCTTGCAATTATTCTCAAAATGAGGAGGAACTATAAGCGCATCTGATTCTGCATCGATAATCAAAATACACCCTGATCCAAGATTAGAGGCCAGCTCAAGGTCAGTCATTCGATCTCCAATAACATAGGAGTTCTCCAGATCATACGACCCGTCCATATATTGTTTGAGCATCCCGGTTCCGGGTTTCCTTGTATCAAGCCCATCTTCCGGGAAGCTCCTGTCGATATGAATAGCGTCAAAAGTGATCCCCTCACCTTCCAGACATTTAAGAATGAAATTCTGAGCCGGCCAGAAATCCTCCTCAGGAAATGAATCAGTACCCAATCCATCCTGGTTAGTAAGCATAACGAATTCATATTCTGCTAATTTTTGTATTCCCGACAGAGCAGCAAAAACCCCCGGCAGAAAATCTATTTTTTGTAAGGAATCCACCTGTTCGTCTTCCGGCTCTCGCACCAGGGTTCCGTCTCTGTCGATAAAAAGACATCTTCTCATAATGGTTAATTGTAAATGGTAAATGGTAAATTATAAACTATAAACTATTGCTCTCTACAAGCTCAACAAGGGCTTCAAGCATTAGCTTGTTTTCATTTGCTGTCCCGATTGTGATGCGGATGCATCCATCACAGAGGGGCATAGATGATCGGTCGCGGACTACAATCCCTTTGTCCAGGAGCCCGCGGTAAACTTCCCCGGCATCCGCAACTCTTATCAGAATGAAATTTGCATCGCTGGAAAAGACTTTCAGAATTCCAGGCATTTTTTGCAAAACATCCATAATCCGATTTCTTTCTGCCACAATCATCCCGATCTTCTTTTCCACAAGATCTACTTCGCCAATTGCCTTCAATACAGCATCTTGTGAAAGCTGATTAATATTATACGGGTATTTAACCTTATTGAGATATGCAATAACTGACGGATCAGCCATGGCCATCCCCAATCGGACTCCAGCTAGTCCCCAGGCCTTGGAGAAAGTCTGCAAAACCACCAGATTTGAGAACTGCTCCAATAAAGGCAGAAATCCCGGCTTTGCGGAGAAATCCTGATAAGCTTCATCAACAACAACCAGACCCTGGAAACTTTCAAGTATTTGCCTGACTGCCCCCTCATCAAGATTGTTACCTGTCGGGTTGTTAGGGGAGCAGAGAAATACCAGCTTAGTTTCAGGTTTAACAGACTGGAGGAGAGTAGGCGGATCCAATGAAAAATCAGAATTAAGAAGAAAGGGATCAAATCCAATCCCATTGATATCCGCACAAACCATATACATCCCATAACTGGGAGCAATGGACAAAATCCTGTCCTTTCCAGGTTCTGCAAAACACCGGATAAGCAAATCTATAGCTTCATCACTCCCATTTCCAAGAAACAATTGATTCTCTGAGCATCCTTTCAATTCGGCAATAGACTTTTTCAATTCACACTGATATGGATCAGGATAACGATTCAGTCCACTGTTAAAAGGACTTTCATTCGCATCCAGAAAGATATAATCCTCGCCCGAAAATTCATCTCTTGCGGAAGAATAAGGAATTAGATCCCGAATATTGGGACGGGCCCATTTATTTGCATCAAAATTTTTCATTTCTGATTTTTTTAAGTCGTACCGAAACCGCCCGTGCATGACCATCCAATCCCTCCTCTTCAGCCATTCTTATAACATCCGGACCCAGATCCATTAGTCCATTTGGCGTAAGTTCCTGGTATTGTATAGTTTTCATAAAGCTTTGGGTAGTCAGTCCGCTGTATGCCCGGGCATATCCATTGGTTGGCAAAGTGTGGTTTGTACCGGTAGCATAATCACCGGCACTCTCCGGGGAATAATTACCGATAAATACCGAACCTGCATTAACTACTCCGTTGGCTGCCTCAGATGCTCCGTCTACCGATAAAATCAAGTGCTCCGGAGCGTATTCATTTGAAAATGCCAGCATTTCGTCCGTATCTTTTAATACAATGCCAATACTATTATCAAGTGACTTCCTGGCCATTTCAGCCCTCGGGAGTGTTTCAAGGATAAGATCCAATTCAACAAGAACTGTTTGCAGGAATTCTTCAGATAAGCAAAGCAGTATAACCTGACTATCGGGTCCGTGTTCAGCCTGTGAGATAAGATCCGCAGCAACAAAGGTGGGATCAGCCGTTTCATCTGCCATAACCAGCACCTCAGATGGCCCGGCAGGCATATCTATTGCTATTCCTTGTCGACTTACAAGCTGCTTGGCCATAGTTACATACTGATTACCCGGACCGAATAGTTTATCGGCTTTCGCAAGAGGTGATATTCCGTAAGCCATCGCTCCAATAGCCTGAACACCTCCAATACGGTATACTTTATCTATCCCGCAAAGATCAGCTGCA
>JAUVKA010000341.1 GCA_030592205.1 Bacteroidota bacterium
GAGGCCCCAGACAAAAGATTCATCAGCTGTGTCATCACCTCTTGAGTAAACTGAGTCAGTAACATTAAAAAAGGCTTCTGCAATGTTATTTTCAGGAGATTGTTCAGTTTCCTCCTGCCTGAAATCCCAGGTTACTTTGTAATGGCCAAATTCGGCTGGAGTAAATGGCTCCTCTATTGTGGTTGTGTCAAGCAAAAGCACTGGCATCCATTCAGGCTCACTGGACTTGTTCCAGATACTCTGACTATTTTTGGTGACATCAACATTGAGATGAACACCATACTGGTCAAATTCACCAAAGTTCACCAAAGATGCCTCAAAGTTGGTTAGAGCACCACCTAACTGAGATATAGGAAGATTATATGAGTAACTTTCTATAGTTCCTTCATTTCCATCGTCCCATTCCATAGTGAAGTACTTCATAACCAAGTCGGTATCAAAGGCCTCAGCAAGTTGGAAATCATCAATCAACCAGAAGTATATTCCAGAGTTTGACCAATGAAATTTTATTATCACTTCTGACATGCCTGCAGCCACATCGGAAATATTGGCTTCAAAAATGACTGCCTCACCGGGAGCAGCACCATTGGGGCGCTGTTTATGACCACAATCAAATCCAACTGGATAGGTTGCCCAGTGGACACCTGCGTCGTTTGATACAAGCATTTCCATGCCACTTGATGTTGAGTAGGCCATAAAGTGTGTTTCATATCTCACCATTACTGATGAATGATCAGAACAATCAAAAGTTGGGAATACAACGGAATGATCGATAGCAGTTAATTCACTAACAACGGTTATGTAATCATTGTACAAGCCTGCAAACAAGCACAGGTGTCCGTCTTCCGGTGAACTTGACCGGAATGGCGGTTCCTTGACAAGAATGGCATTTAAACTGTCATTCGGCCACCAGTGCCAATTACAGCCGTTATCAAGAGGATCTTCAAAATAAAATCCCTCATCGGCCGTCCACCCTTTGGGATCGTCAGGGTTTCCCCAATCGAAAGTGGTGTGGTAAAATACCTCACCACTGCCTTTCAGGTTTTGCGCATTGGATGGCAGGCTGAAGGAGGCTACCATCCCTAAGATTAGCAAGAATAAAGTAAAGTTTTTCATCATACAGTTATTTTTTTGATTCAGGCCAAATATATATACTGAATGATGCGAATCCAAATTTATTATTGGATCAATGTGTAATTAATGACAATAAGTGCGTTATCTTGAGAAATAAGCGGGGAAAGGTACTGATAGGTCCAAAGTGTCATCCATACTTTTTTGTAATTCCCCCAAATTCTGTGTTAAGTTAATAATAAGATCCTGATAGGTTTTATCCTCAGCCAGGTTTTGCATTTCTTCAGGATCATTTTTCAGATCGAAAAGAAGCATCTTTTTAGCTTTGGGATATAGAATTAGCTTATAATCTTCTGTTCTTATACTGCGTTGGAGGTTCAGGTAAGCCCCATAAATCGCCAGGTAGGCAGATTTCTTGTTTTTACCCTTTATCATTGGAAGCAGGCTGTTGAATTCCACAAATGCTGGTTGATCATAACCGGCCAGATCAAGGACGCTTGCCATAACATCTTGAAGGTAAACCTGTTGGTGGCGTTTTTTGTTTTTAGGAATGTCGGGACCAACTACTATGAGAGGTACCCTAACGCTATGATCATACATATTTTGTTTGCCAACCAGACCATGATGCCCCACAGCTAAGCCATGATCAGAAGAAAAGAAAATATAAGTATTATCTGCCTTTCCGGAACTTTCAAGGCCCTCAAGAATTCGCCCTATCTGGGCATCAAGGTGACTTATTATGGCATAATACTCCTGTCGGTGAACCTGAATTGAATATGGCGTTCTTGGAAATGGAGCTAGTTTCTCATCTCTCAGATTAGCTGAACAACCAATATCATCCTTAAAGGGATATTCTGGCAGGAAAGATACAGGAATATTGATATCCTCAAGGGGATACATATCCACATATTCTTTGGGAGACTGACGGGGATCATGAGGGGCATTGAAAGCTATATACATGAAAAAAGGATTATCACTTTGCCTTGCCTTTTCCAGGAATTGCAGGGCATCATCAGCTACGACTTCACTCCAGTGCTTGCCTCCTTTCCAGAATCCTCCATTGGCAGTATCCCAGGGAAGCCACTCCGTGTCATCTTTTGATAATGGCCGGTCGTATGCTGATCGGACAGTGCCAGGCATTCCCGGGCGAACATGAATGGTGGTATTGAACAACTTATCGGCCCCCATTTTGACATGCCATTTCCCGGTCATATAAGTATCGTAGCCGGCATCCTCCATTCGCTGAGCCCAAAAATGCCGGTCACCTTTGAGCTTATCATATTGTTTTTCCGCTGCGTGTGCTCTCCAGATCATCCTTCCCGTATTGAGCATGGCTCGGGAAGCAACACATACAGCGCCATTCCATGCACCCATATTAAATGTGTGGGTGAATGTTACTCCCTCTTCCACCAGTTTATCCAGACTGGGAGTTTTTACCTCATCATTCCCCAGAGCATTGACCCCCTGGTATGTTTGATCATCAGAAAAAAGGAACAGAATATTGGGTTTTTGATCACTTTTGCCACAGGATACGAAAAGGATCAGTAAGCATATCAGTAGAAGTCTCATTTATAGTGTTTTTTTGGTAATCAAATTTAGACAATACAACTATTAGCACAAAGCCTCCATGAAATTTCTTCTGAGCATGAATTAATAAGCTGAATAAGATAGCACTAATACCGATGGCAAAAAATTATTCACTTACTTTCATCGTTATTAGCTTTTTGAAAAGAATTAGGTATTAGGTTTAATAGGTTGATATATAAGACTAAAATATATGATTAATCCATATATATAAAAATTTATATATTTTAGGCATCTCAATGTTTTCAGCTAAACTTAATTATTACACATGATAAAAAAAGTTTTAATAGCCAACCGCGGCGAAATTGCCATGCGGGTTATGCGTTCCTGTCGAGATATGGGAATTCTGACTGTAGCGGTTTTTTCGGAAGCAGACAGGTCTTCTTTACATGTGCGCTATTCAAATGAGGCATATTATATCGGCCCTTCCCCATCTTCGGAATCGTATTTAAATATGGACAGGATATTTGAAGCTGCCAAAAAGTCGGGAGCCGATGCTATTCATCCGGGCTATGGTTTTCTCTCAGAGAATGCTGAATTTTCCGACCGCTGTAAAAAGGAGGATATTATTTTTATAGGTCCATCATCCGAAGTTATTTCGGTAATGGGTGATAAGATTAGTGCACGCGAAAAAATGATGAAATCAGGTGTTCCGGTTGTTCCCGGGACCAATCAGAATCTTGGTGATGATGAATCAGTATTGAAAATCGTGATGGAAATCGGTCTGCCTGTAATGCTTAAAGCTTCTGCAGGCGGTGGAGGGAAAGGAATGAGGCTGGTAAAAACTGAGGATGAGATTTTATCAGGCTTGCGGGCAGCCCGTTCAGAGGCGATGTCAGCATTTGGGGATGATACTGTATATGTAGAAAAATTTATCCAGAATCCACATCATGTTGAATTTCAGATCCTTGCTGACAGTAAGGGGAATGTTGTTCATCTATGTGAAAGAGAATGTTCCGTTCAACGCCGTCACCAGAAAGTAGTTGAAGAAACTCCTTCGCCCCTGATGACACCTGAGGTGAGAGAGGAAATGGGCAAACATGCAATTGCTGCTGCAAGCTCTGTTGGATATGAGGGTGCCGGGACGATAGAATTTCTAATGGATAACGACAGGAATTATTATTTTCTGGAGATGAATACCCGCCTTCAGGTGGAACATCCGATAACCGAACTTGTAACTGGAGTGGATCTTGTTAAAGAGCAAATCAATATTGCAGACGACAAGGCCATCAGTTTCACTCAGGATGATGTTGTGCAGCATGGCCATGCGATTGAATGCCGGATTTATGCTGAAGATGCAGACAATAATTTCATGCCCAGCCCCGGTAAAATCCTCCATTTAACAGAGCCTATGGGCTTTGGGGTGCGATTGGATGGATATGTTTATGAAGGATACGAGATACCAATTTACTATGATCCCTTGATTTCTAAACTTATAGCATGGGGATTAACCCGTGATGATGCTATCCATAGGATGAAAAGGGCTCTGAGTGAATATAAGATTACCGGTATAAAGTCCTCCATCCCATTCCTCGATAAAATTATGGATAGTGATGAGTTTTTAAATGGGAATTATGACACAGGTTTCATTGAGAAGAATTCAGCACAACTCTTCGACAAGGAGGATTGTGATATCCAATGTCAGGATATAGCTATGGTTGTTGCTTATGTTGATTACCTCAGCAAGATGAAGCAGCTTCAGCCTACCTGTTCTCAGAAAAATGGTGATTCGGCATGGAAGAAATTTGGTAGGAAGCAGGCTGTAAATCGACTTTAATCTTATAAAAACCTTTTTTATGCAAATAGAAATAAATAAAGACAATCGCTCGGCAGAAGTCGAGATTCTTGAACAAAAGGGGACTGTTCATAAGGTTTCAGTTGATGGAAGGATTTATGAAATTGACCTTCTGATGGTGGAGAAAGGTGTCTGGTCTGTTCTGAATGAAGGAAAATCATATGTTATCGAAACTATTCCCGGAGAGCAGCCCAAAAAATACTTTGTGAATACCTATTCTAATTCTTATGAAGTTGAAATGGTTGATTCTGAGAGCCGCTATCTGAGGAGCCGAAATGAAGGCTCTGCAGCAGATGCTGAGAACCAGA
>JAUVKA010000099.1 GCA_030592205.1 Bacteroidota bacterium
ATTTTGCACGGGGGAAAGGCATTCCGTTATCCGAGGTGAATACAATCAAGGTGTTATTCATTAAATGATGCTCTTCGAGCAAAAGTATTATGCTATCCACCATTTTATCAGCCCATTCTATCTCACTTAAATAATCAGCTATATTGAGTTTGGTAACAGGCAGGTCAGGAAGAAATGCCGGCACCTTTATCCCGGAGGTATCAATATCCGTTTTTACACCTCTGTCTGTTTCATAGGGTGTATGTGGCTCATTGATCCCAAGCCAAAAGAAAAATGGCTTATCCTCTGGAAGCTGATTAATAAAATCATTGAAATTGGCTGGATAATTATTTCGGGATATGCCTTTCGGGACCGACTGATATTTATGTTTACTAAAATTCTCACCAATGGGCTTATCAATAGTTCCTTCAACATTTGCTGTTCGTGGCCAATATCCCTTCCCTGTGAAACCAATACTATATCCATTTTCTTCCAATAATTTTGGAAAGAGCACAAATTTATCCCTGATAAATCCGGTTAATATCCCCCCTTCTTCCAGTCGATAGATATCCTGTCCGCTTAAAATCCCAGCCCTGGATGGTGAACACGAAGGTGCTGCACAATAGGCATTGTTAAATGTGACACCCTCCATTGCCAGTTTATCAATTGCCGGTGTACTAACAGCCTGGTCGCCATAGCATCCGGCATGTTCCCACGACTGATCATCAGTAATTATGAATAAGATATTGGGTTTTTCTATAAGCTCGTTTTTACAAGAAGTAATGCAAAGCAATGACAACATTATTGCCAGGATGCAAAACGGGCTTTTAATAATTGAGCAATTTATCTTTATCATGGCCGAATAATTTATGTTTTTATTTTCCTCCGGCAGGCAGGTTCTGAATAAAATACTTATACATGGATGTTCTCAGGTGAAGAGTGGTTCCCTGTCTCTCTCTAATGGCATGGGTTCGCATTGGATATTCAATCATAGTAAAGTATTTGTTTTCCTTTATCAATTTATTAGCAAGCACTTCCAGATTCTGATAATGGCAATTATCATCACCCGAACCATAAATCAATAAAAGGTTCCCTTTCAGTCCATTAGTATGAGTAATGGGGCTACCTTCCTTGTATCCGTATTCATTATCTTCCACTTGCCCCATATATCTTTCCTGATAGAAAGAATCGTAAAACTTCTGATTGCTGACAAAGGAAATGGCAATACCCGTCTTATAAATATCAGGAAAACGGAACATACAGTTCAATGTCATGGAACCTCCACCGCTCCATCCCCAAATACCTATTCTATCCTCATCAATAAAATCCCATTTTTGGCTTATATATTTGGCCGAAGCCGCCTGGTCAAATGAAGCCACTATCCCAATTTTCTGATAAATGCTTTCTTTCCATGCCCTTCCCCGGGGAACCTTAGTACCCCTATTATCCACACTGATAATTATATAACCTTGTTGAGAAAGAAAATAATCCCACAAATCATTTCCCGACCATCTGTCTTGCACTGTTGTACCAGCAGGCTCACCATATACATAAAAAATTACCGGGTACTTCTTCTCAGGATCGAAATCCGGAGGCTTAATCATGTATGCATCCAGTTTAATGCTATCATTAAGTGGAATTCTGAAAAATTCTTTTAGGTTAATATCCAGATTTGCGAAACGATTTTTCAAATCATTATTGTCTTCCAGAGTTCTGATGAACTGATGATCTTTTAATCTTATCAGCTCAATAACAGGGGGATTATTATGACTTGAATAAGTATGGATTGCATACTTTTTATCAGGGGAGACATTATAATAATTATGTCCCGCCTGGTTTTCGGGAGTAAGCCTTTCTGCCCGGCCTTCACCATCCATTTTTGTCTTATACAGATAGCATTGGGTAGGGTTTTCAGGTGATGCAAGATAATATGCATAGCCTGATTTCTCATTGATTCCGAGAAACCGGATTACTTCAAAATCACCTTTGCTTATCTGTTGAATATTATTCCCATCACGCGATACCATATAAAGGTGCAACCATCCGGTTTTATCACTTTTACAAATAAATTCATTCCCATCATTAATCCAATTCAGGTCATCAATAGGATTGGTCCATGTTGCTGTTTCTTCTTTAAAAACCACTCTCGTTTCACCACTTGCAGCATTAGCCATAATAACCTGGTTTATATTTTGCTTGCGGTTAATTTGCTGGATCACCAGTTCATCGGCATTGGAAGTCCATTCCATTCTTGGGAGGTAATTATTCCTTTTGTCACCCTCGATTTGCATCCAGGTAATCTGTTTATTCAACAACTCAATCACCCCGATTTTTGCTTCAGGATTTGTTGTTCCAACTTTTGGATAGGCAAATGGAATAGTCTCAGGATAAACTGAATCCAGATTATTAATCATTGTGAATACACCCACTCCTTCGGTATTTATCTGCCAGAAGGCGATTTTTTTACTATCCTTACTCCACCTGAATGCATCACGCAAAGCAAATTCCTCTTCATAAGCCCAATCAGTGGTTCCGTTAATAATATTGCCACCACCATCATTTGTTAATTGCTCGATATTGCCGCTTGCAATATCTTCCAGATAAATGTTTTTTTCCACGACGTAAGCAACCTGCCTGCTGTCTGGAGCAAACTTTGCGAACATTAGTAAAGAAGCTGGCAGGCTAGGACCAAGTTGTGACAGTTTCCCACTTTTAATATTAAGAACCCAATAGTCTCCCCTGGTATGATTTCTCCATACCTGTTTGGTATTTGTAAAGATCATGAGGAAATTACCATCCCTTGAAAACTGATAATTACTGATTCTTAAAGGGCTGGCAAAACCATGCGGTATTAACATGGAAGAAGCAACCAATACTTCTCTGTCTCCTGATTTTGTTTGGTAAAGTACTATGTCTCTGCCTTTGTTATCTGAGGCCTGTTCCAGGGATGTGTACCCTTCTCCGTTTTTATACCATTTTACCGGACCAAACCTCTTTGGCGAATAAGTATTGTTAACATAAATATCTTCGAGCGTAAGCAGGCTTTTTTGGCTATGTCCAAGGCTTGCAGACATTACAAATACAACAACTACGATTGCGCGCACTGAAATAACGGATAAGATTTTATTTTTCATTTGTTTTTTTTATTTCCTTAATGCCTCAACCTCCTCAATGAGCATTGGTTTCCTTTTGCTACCAAGAAGTCGTTTTCCATCCGGTGTAATAAGATAATCTTCTTCATTTCTTATCCCGCCAAAATCTCTGAACTTATCAATTTCATCATAATTCAGATATTCCATGAATTTTTTTTGTGATCTCCACTGATCTGTCAGCTCTGGAATAAAATAGATTCCCGGCTCAATAGTCACTACAAAATCCGGTTCCATTACTCTTCCCAGTCTCAGGGATTTCAGACCGAACTGTGTGCTTTTTGGTTCTCCACCATAACCAACGAATTCTTCTCCGAGATTTTCCATGTCATGGATATCCAGCCCCATCATGTGTCCTGTTCCACATGGGAAAAACAGGGCATGTGCTCCAGCTTCCACGGCGCTCTCAGCATCCCCTTTCATCAGGCCCATACTTTTAAGACCCTCGGTAATAGTAAGGCAGGCAGCACGATGTACCTCTTTAAATGTAACTCCCGGCTTCAGGGCATCAACACAGGCATAATGTGATTTTAACACCAGGTTATAAATATCTTTTTGCAAATCGGTGAATGTTTGTCCTACGGGGAAGGTGCTTGAAAGATCCCCGGCGTAAGCCATAGAAGTCTCCGCTCCACAATCAAGCAGGAATAGTTGTCCGGCTTCAATGATATTACCATGATAATGATTGTGCAGTGTTTGTCCGCTAATTGTGGCAATGGTTGGAAATGAGATATCCCCACCAGTGGCGCGTGCAATTTTTTCTATTTCCACTACAATATCCAGCTCCTGCATACCAGGTTTAACCATTTTCATGGCTGTTACATGCATGTCAACCGTAGTATCAACCCCTTTTTCAATTTCCACAATCTCTTCTGCTGTCTTATAATTTCGTTGTGACACTACAGCCATTATAAATTCTGCCGATGGTCCTGTTTTGATTTCCTGTGCAGAAAGTCCTGTCATATCCATCAATTTCAGGATATTCTCAGGCCGGTATTGAGGTATGAAGTGGATAGTCTCCTTGTGTTTATTAGCCTGGCTAACACGATTGTATAAGTCACTTATGCTTCCTGTATGTTCAACTCCTCATAAAGCAGCCAAGTCATGGATGGTGGGCTGTTTCCCCATCCACACAAAATCTTCAACCGTATAGTCATCACCGTAAATCGAGACCTTTCCAATAGTGGTATCTAACAATGCTATCAAACCAGGTCGGGATAATCCAAAAAAATATAAAAAAGTGCTGTCTTGCCTGAAACGATAGGGATTATCAGTGTAGTTCATCGGGCTTTCTTCGTTTCCGGGAAGCAGGATTATCCCCGAATTCACTTCCTTTAATAATTTCTGCTGTCTTAGTAAATAAGTCACTCTGTTAAACATGGTATTACAATTTTATGAATTAGCTGATTGAAAAGGCAATAGTAGCAATAACTCCCCAAACATCAATGTGAAATATTATCTCATTTATATACTATATACGTATTGCAAGGGCTAGGCACCAGATAAATTGTACTTTTACTAAGCACTTATTATTAGTCAATGAATGCAAATACAAGCACTGCCAGCACTATATATAAAGAATAGACCGAACCATTTCACTATGAAAGCGACAATCACAATCGCATTATTGCTTGTATTTATCACAAGCTGTATAAACCCAAATTATAACCGCAAGACAATATCATTATCCGGTTCGTGGAAATTTGAATTGGATGAAAAAGAAGTTGGCAAACAGGAAGGATGGTTTTCCAAGGCATTAACTGATAGTATAGTATTGCCAGGAACAACTGATGAAAACCAAAAGGGGATTAAAAATGACGATATTGAAATCAAGTCACTTACACGCAAATATAAATACATCGGCATTGCCTGGTATCAGAAAGAAGTGGAAATTCCTGAAAGCTGGAATAATAAAACAATAGAATTGTTTCTGGAACGTACAAAAGCTACAGAAGTATGGGTGGACGATAAATATTTTCCTATTCAGACGAATCTCTTATCACCTCATATCTACGATCTAACATCTGCACTATCTTCAGGAAAACATACTATATCCATTCTAGTGAACAACAGCCTGGAGCTATTCCCTACTGGTGGTTCTCATGCAATTTCAGAACATACACAAACCAACTGGAATGGGATCATAGGTCGCATTGAATTGATAGCCAAAGATAAAGTCAATATTGCTTCAGTAAAGGTTTACCCCGATGTTGACAATAAGCTGGTAAAGCTCCGATTGAAAATCATTAATCCCGGTTCTGAGAATCTAAGTGGAAAGATCATCTGCATTGCAAATGGTTTTAATGGAAATAATCATAATGCATTGCAGCAAAGCTTTGATTTTTCTTCGGATGAAAAGGAGTTTATAATTGAAGGAAACTACGAAATGGGTGATGATTTTGCCCTTTGGGATGAGTTCAATCCTAATCTTTATAAGATCACAATTTCGTTTGAAGCTAATAGTAATGACAACAATTATCTTGATGAAGCAGAAGCGTCTTTCGGAATGGTAAAATTCGAAACCAAAGGAACTCAAATCGTTGTTAATGACAGGATTATTTTGCTGCGTGGTAAACATGATGCTTGTGTATTCCCACTAACAGCTTACCCTCCGATGACAAAAGATGAATGGATCAGGCAAATGAAAATCAGCAAGGAATATGGTCTGAATCATTATCGTTTTCATAGCTGGACTCCCCCTAAAGCAGCTTTTGAAGCCGCTGATATCGTTGGTATTTATATGCAGCCCGAATTACCCCAATGGCGTGACTTCAAAGAAAAGGATACTGTACATTATGAATTCCAGAAAAACGAAGGCGAAAAGATCTTCGATAATTATGCCAACCATCCCTCTTTTGTGATGTTTGCTTTAGGTAACGAGCTAGGCGGTAGTCGTATGTTGATGTCAGATATTATCGAACATCTGCGTGCTTACGACGGACGAAGTTTATTTGCTCAGGGTTCAAATAATTACTATTGGGATCCAAAAGTGCAGCATGGTGAGGACTTCTTTGTTTCGGCGCGAACAAAAAAGCGTGAGAATAATTATGTGAACGATATAAGAGCTTCTTTTGCTTTTGCCAATGATCCGGAAGCCGGGATTATTAACGGACAGTTTCCTAATACTGAAAGAAGTTTCGAAAATGCCCTTCCCTTATGCAGCGTTCCCGCTATTGGTCATGAAACCGGACAATACCAGGTAATGCCAAATTTTGATGAAATGGCAAAATATACCGGAGTGCTGGAAGCAAGAAATTTTGAAATCTTCAGGCAAAGAATGATTGATAAAAACATGTTCGATTATTGGGAAGAACTGTTTATGGCTTCCGGTAAACACGCAGCAATTTGTTACCGCGATGACAACGAAATCTCCATGCGTACACCCAAATTCGGAGGCTTTCAAATTCTTGATCTGCAGGATTTTCCAGGTCAGGGCACTGCTCTTATTGGTATGCTTGATGCCTTTATGGATTCAAAAGGTCTGATTACTCCGGAAGAGTGGCGACAATCATGTGCAGAACAAACCATTCAGGCAAAAATGCCCAAGCTTGTTTGGCAAAACAACGAAGAGTTTTCGGCAGAATTGATCCTTATCAATTATGGAGAAAATGATATCATAAACGACAAAATCAAATGGAGCCTTACTAGTTCAGAAGGACTGGCATATAAAACAGGAGAAACAAAAGCGGCAACATTTAAGCAGGGAAAAATTACCACTGCCGGAACTATCCGGATACCGCTTTCAGATATTAATAATCCACAAAATCTGATATTGAAAATCTCAAGTGCAACAAAGGGCATTAGAAATCAATACAATGTATGGGTATATCCCCTTATTGAAAAGACTGAGAAAAAAGAGGACATTATTATTTGCCGTGAATTAAGCCCGGCAATACAAACGCAATTAGAAACAGGAGCTAAGGTATTGCTCTTGCCCGATACTGCCAGCATTAAATCAAGCTCTGTAGGCGGGTTGTTTATAAGTGATTACTGGTGTTATCCTATGTTCAAAGGCATATGTGAAAGAATTAAAAAGCCAGTATCTCCCGGAACCTTAGGTTTGCTAATAAATAATCAACACCCTGTATTTGACAATTTCCCCACAGCAACACATTCCGATTGGCAATGGTGGTCTGTTATGAAAAAGTCGAGACCAATAATTCTTGACTCCACAGAAGTCACATACAGGCCAATTGTTCAAACTATTGACAACTTTGACCGATGCTCAAAACTTGGTTTAATGTTTGAATTCTCTGTTGGAGAAGGTAAACTGTTTGTGTGTTCTACAGATTTAAGCGATAAAGCTGACTATGTGGCCCAACAACTTCTAAAATCTATTATTGAATACATGGATAGTGAGGATTTTGTACCCACAGATATAATTGAAATGAAGCCTTTACTTTTGATCTTTTACAGAAACAATGTTAAAAATTTAAACAGTCGACAAACAAAGGAATGATATGAACCAACTTTTCAGAACACTACTAATCACTTTACTTTTTTCAACTCAGCTTAGCGCACAGGAAATATCCAGGTCTTTTGAGCTTCGCTATTTTAAAATTGATACCTCAGCCAATGGCATTACTGATTTTCACGGCGAAACTGAGGTTTTTAACACTGACCAACGAATAGATTTTTTGCGCCAATATGGTAAAATTGCGTCTACATTTTTCAACGATACCGAACTGAACAAAGAAGTGGTTTCATCAGAGGAAAAACAGACTTTTCTAAAGCAGTTTAAACCTCAACCCAAACCGGAAATAAGGAAACTGATTGATACAGAAGTCTGGAAATGGGCAGTCAGCAATGAAGATGAACCGAAAGAAAAGAGTACACAATTAGTACAGTGGGCGGTTGGAAAGGGAGTACAAATTATTAATGGGCAGCTCATGTTTGAAAATAATAATACGACCATTGAGGATAATATTCCTATGCAGAAATGGCGATTTTCCTTCCAATGGGATCTAAGCATTTCCGATATAAAACAGCCATTCGATTTTTCCCTTTCTGACGGACAGGCAATAGCATTAAATGTTGGCGTAGATAAAAAGGGGAAATTATATTATTCCAGCGGCGAAAACATTATTCAAACTACCAAATATAAAGTAGGTCAAACATCCAATTGCAAGCTTGAGATCGATCTCATAAATAATGCTTACAATTTCTATATCAATAACACTCTTGTGGCCGACTTCGTGCCTTTAAAATCAAAAGAGCTGGTGCAAATCGACCATTTTTCTTTTTCAGGAAATAAAGGGATTATTTTGGATAACATTTGGGGAGTCAGCTATAAGCTTCAGGATATTAAACCTGTCCCTTACAACATGAATACCTTCATCGACGAGAACTTTGAGTCGGAGTTAAATATGAAGGGATGGGTTCTGTCCGAATATGATGACGCACAATGGAAAGAAACAAGGCTTCCAAAAGTACACGGAGGCGAGCGCTTTGCCGGAGAAAGCCTGTACCTGAGGAAAAAAGTAAGTATCGGAGAATATCAGCGCGCTGTATTGAATGTAGAAACAATTGACCCGGGAGGGGAAATTTATGTAAACGGTAAGGTAGTGGAAGTGGTTCGCGATCGTCATCCTGTTCATTTGGATATAAGCGAATATTTGATCCCAAATGCTGAAAACCTTATTGCTATCAGGGTGAAACCTAATTTTCTTTCGGTTCCCATGCACCATGCACCCTCTGACCATAACGTGGGCTGGTTTTTGGGAAGAGTTCAACTTGAACTTACAGCAAAAACCTTTATTAATGAAGTGCTGGTGAACGCCAATAATGCAAATAATCCTGCTTTAATGCGACACAAAATTGAAGTCGTTAATAATCAAAATTCTACTTTCTCGGGGAGTATGCATATTAAGTATTACCCCTGGTTCCCCGAAGAATCGGAAGTAGCTGTAGCCGATACCATCATTCCGATTAAAATCAAAGCTACAAGCAGAATGGGGCTTGACCAGATCATTCAATTGGGAAACCCTGAATTATGGACACCCGATCGCCCATTTCTGTACAAAGTGACAGCCAGCCTCAGCGATGAAAATAAAGTGCAGCTTGATGATTATGTAATTACCACCGGAGTCAGAACGGTAGATCAGGAAGGCGGAACCTTCAGGTTGAACGGGCAGCCTGCCATGTTGAACGGAGCTCAGACTATGGGATACAGAATGCCTCTTGATAAACTGGCTACCTGGAATCTCTGTCCTCCCGATTCTGTGCTTGCCGAAGAAATACTGATGATCAAAAAAATGAACGGTAATCTATTGCGTGTGCATATTCATGCCGAATCATTTAAACCCCAAGGAGTAAATGATCCAAGAATATCCGAGATGTGTGACCAATTGGGCATCATGTGTATTTGGCAAACACCTGCATGGATCAGGACAGGAGGATGGTGGAATGTGGATTTTGAAGGATATCCCAAATACATGAAACAGGTTTATAATCACCCTAGTATCGTCATGTGGGAAGTCACCAACCACCCCTGGGCAGCAAACCCATACACGGTTCAGGAATCTAATGCATTCTTTAAAAAAGTGGTAGAAACCGTGTATCCTGTTGACCAGAGCAGGTTGATTTCTCCCACATCACAAAACCATACCTTTAGCTTTGCGAATGACGAAGGCACGATTGATGATCAGGGAAATATCATGGAAGCAGTTCCCGAGTACACAGCCCCTATGATTACACGGGGAAACCAGGATTCCTATACGGGCTATGGTAAAAAATGGGATGTAATACGAGCAATCCCTTCAGACTATCATAAAGACTTTCTAGCAAGTCCTGATCGTGCCTATTTCAATTTCGAGCATGAAGAATCAGCCGGACAGCCCAACTGGTCGCTGATGAAAGGTAAGCCCTGGTACCATGTTCCTTCCTACGAATGGGATTATGACAAAGGTAGTATAGGCAGAAATCTACAGTATAACGAATGGAAGGAAAGCCAGGCTTGGCAGGCATTCAGTGCATGGGAATCAATGAAAAAACAACGACTGGCTGATTACGATGGATTCTCATGGTGCAACCTTCATGGTGGTCCGAATATGGGAACCTACCGCAAGCCTCTTATTGACTGTCTCGGACATGCAAAACTGGCGTATTATGTGAACAGGATGATCTTTCAAAAAGTGGTTGCCGGAAGCAACAATGTAGATGTGGTTTTTGGTCCGCTGGATGATATTCAACCCTTCATCATAAATCTTGGCAAAGGGGAAAAAGTGGATATTGAAATTATTTTGAAAGATGCTGAGAACAATGTAATTGAAACAATAACACACACTCAAATCCCTCTTCCATCCGGCAGGACTATTACACAACTACCTGCCTTCAAGCCA
>JAUVKA010000052.1 GCA_030592205.1 Bacteroidota bacterium
CAGTGAAACAGATCCACGATGGATTATTGGGATTGGAGTACATGATAGTAGAAATATTATTGGTTCGAAGATAAGACTCCAACTTAGGTCTTAATTTTTCACCCCGATAATCATAAACATCAAAGCTTTCAAACTCATGGCCCAGCACTCTGCATTGAGCCTTCTGTACCGGAAACCCAGGATCGATGAACAGTGTACCCAGTTTATTCCGGTCGGAACGGTTGGCCACCATAAAGGCTGCCATAGCGCCCTGCATTGCGCCAACAGTTGGAATGCATCCTTCTTCACTAACCTCCTTATTCAGGAAAAGTTTCACAAATCGCTTTATCTCCCTTTTCAATTCCGGGACTCCATTTATCATCGGATATTTTGAGGCCACTCCCCTTCGCAAGGCAGCTATCTCCGCCTCTATTCCAATCTCGGGTGGTTCCAATCCTGGAACACCCATTTCCATCCTGATATACTTCTCTCCCGTAATTCTTTCTACTTCGTTAACAAGTCTAACTATTTCCCTGATTGACGCCCTGGCAATATTGGATACCTTGGCTCCATCAATCTGCTCTTTTACTACCTGAAAATCAATTGGTGTATTTGTCATTTATACCTGTTATTGCTCTATCGACGGTAATGTATTATTACACATTCCTAAAATAAAAAACGGCAACCTAGGTCACCGTTTTACATTTATTGTTTACTTAAATTCTTTCCCTAGTTGAAGTACCCAATTCGAAATACGATCTTGTGTCTTCTCCGGCTCAAAGTCCTCATCCAATGGTAAACCCAAAAAAACTTCCCCTCGCTGGGCAAGTGACTCTTCAAAAGTATATGCACTCACCGGAACTAAACCTACCAGATTGGCTCCAGCTGCCTCAAGTCGTTCTGCCATCACTCCAATATCATCAACAAAATGATTGGCATAGCTTACATGGTCACCAAGTCCGAATACGGCACAATTCTTTCCCTCCAGATTCATTTTCGCAAGGCGCGTAAGAAAAATGTCCCAATCATTATTTTTAGAATCATCACTCCATGTATGGGTTCCCACTGTGGGCCCGCCAAAAATAATATTATTATAGGGCTCCAGATCCATCTCGGTAGCACTCTTAACTGGTACCAGGATAGCGTTTTCTTCTCCAAATTCTGCAGCTACCATTATAGCTGCTTTCTCAGTATTGCCCCCTTCGGGGCCAAAAAATATTGCTACTTTATTCATGTTTATTTTCTTGAAGTAAACAAAGATAAAATTTTCCGGGGGTGAATCAGATGATTTTTGTCAATTTTTTTATACGAATTCTAGCGTCAACTGAGGTAACAGATTGGGAGGTAGCCAACAGAGGATTTATATCCATTTCAATAATTTCCGGAGCTACACTTACCAAGGCTGACACCCTTCTTATAACATTCTCAAA
Organism: Bacteroidota bacterium; assembly: GCA_030592205.1. GTDB lineage: Bacteria > Bacteroidota > Bacteroidia > Bacteroidales > UBA12481 > JAUVKA01. The sequence continues at coordinate 1,410 of JAUVKA010000052.1, forward strand.
CTCAGGGATATTAACTCCTTCAGAGTTCCTGACACCCTGAAGTAAAGGATAGGCATTAAGCGATTGTATCATCTCCCTGATTTCTTCTTTTCCCAAAGGGACAAGTCCAGTTTGAACATCCTTAAAAACTTCAATAAAGATTCCGCCTATTCCAAAGAGAATAAGGTGCCCGAACTCACCTTCCGCTTTAGCTCCTACATATAACTCAACTCCTGCTATTTGCGGCTGAATCAACACTCCTTTTGCTTGTGGGATGCTCATAATCCGCTTGAACTCTGCCTGAGCCTGTATCGGGTTATCAACATCAAGAACTACTCCGCCTACATCTGATTTATGCACCGGACCTACAACTTTCATCACAAGGGGATAAGCCATTTCTTCTGCCGCAATCATTACTTCTGTCAGAGTTTCAGTATAACATTCTCCAACCCTTTTTATTCCGGCGGCATCAAGAATTCTCTGAACTAACGCCGGTTCAAGATAACCCTCCCCGGAATCATCAATTATTTTGCGAATAGCGGATATATCAATTTTGGGATGAGTATCAGGATCAGCTGGAATACTACTGCTGGCTGCTTTTACCAAGGCCCGGCCAAAAACCACCTCATCCGGAAAATTTATCCTGCCATGATTAAGAAAATACTGGATTTCCTCCCGGGCATTGACTACTGATGGAAGAATCGAAAAAATGGGTTTCCCCGCAGTTTTTATTTTTTCAGAAAGCAACTGATAAACAGAATCCACCGGGAAAAGTCCGGGAGATCCAAAAATTACAACCATCCCATCAATCTGATCAAATCGCTGATCAACAAAATCGATGCATGCTCTCATTTGGTCGACACTTCCAGTAGCCAACATATCGATAGGATTTGCCGCCGATGAACCGGGGTGGAGCTGTTTCAGAAGCTCCTCAGCCACAGGACCCTCCAGATGAGGAACAAATAATCCTCCCTCTGTGAGAACATCTGTCAACATTACAGCAGGACCTCCGGCATGAGTTATGATTGCAATATTTTTTCCCTTCAACTTCTTGTGCATAAAAATACCGCCCACTGCGGCCAGCTCTTCACGGCTATAACAACGAACAATACCAGCTTTTTTAAACAGGGCGGAAACAGCATCATCTGAATTTGCCAATGCACCGGTATGCGATGAAGCTGCCCGGCTGCCTGCTTCCGAGCTACCCGCTTTTATAGCTGCTATCCTGCATCCTTTCCGAACCAGGGAACTGGCATGAAGGAGTAATTTTTTAGGCTTTTTAATATCCTCCAGATATAAGAGCTTAACTTTTGAGCTGCTATCCGGGTCGTAGGTTTCATCAAGATAAGCCAAAATATCCTCCACCCCCAGCTGGGCTGAATTACCAACAGAATAGACACTGGAATAAGTCAATCCATTAGGGATGGAAGCCTCCATAACGTACACTGCGGTTGCTCCGGATGCTGAAATAAAATCTGCCCCCTTATGATCCAGCTTAGGAATAGGCAAGGTAAAACATCCATTGTAGCTGGTATTAATCACACCTATACAATTTGGACCGATCAGGCAGCTCCCTGTCTCTTTCATTACTTCAACTATCTCATCCTCCAGTTTTGCTCCTGCCTCATTTTCTTCTGAAAAACCTGCGGATATGATAATAAAAGCCCTTGTCCCTTTATTATGGGCCAGTGTACGAACCACATCCAGACAATGGCGCGCTGCTATTGCCAGAATAGCCAGGTCGACCTGGGGTAAACTATTGGGATCCCTGTATGATTTAATACCTTGTATCTCATCCTCCTTAGGGTTGGATGTATATAATACTCCAGAGAAATTGCCATCAAGGATGTTCTTAAGAATTTTCCCTCCGGGTTTCTGAATATCATTTGAAGCCCCAACAACTACAATACTGCGGGGATTAACCAGTTCTTTTGTTACCATATTCTTCAAATAGTGTGTATAACAAAATAACGATTTTTATTAAGATATTTATATGATTGGAATCACATTTTAAGGAAGGAAGGCAAGAAGGCAGAAAGTAAGGTAAAAGCAAAAAGTACGGAAAGGTTCCCGTAGCCCGGGGCCTTGTGCCCCGGGACGATGGCGTAAGGAAAAAATTACGAATAAAAACATCCCACTAATTCCCCAATTCCCTATTTCCCTATTTCCCTGTTCCCCGTTAACTGTTAACTGCTCCCTGATCAGAAATTCATCTTAATCTTCAAAAACACATTTCTCCCTGGTTCAACCAATATAAAACCCCGATTTGTAGCAAGATGATTCACATAAGATTTATTAAATATATTATCCACTCCTGCAAAAAGCTGAAATGTTGCTACCCCAAACTGCTTGGGTACGGAATACAATGATGCTTCGGAAATAAAATATCCATCTGTTTTAGTTTCACCTGGAGCAATACGATTTTGAGCTGCGAAGAAACGTGTGTTCCATTCGGCCACAAAGCTTCCCATAATATGATATCTGGCACCAATAGTCGCAGTGAACGGTGAAATTAATGGCAAGTCTCCTTCAGTTGTAAGATTCACTCCCCTGACATATGCCGCCTGTCCAGTCATCACAAAGTTACTGAAAACCTGCGCATTCACTGAAGCCTCCATCCCGGTCAGGAGGGCCATTTCTATATTAGTATTAATCAAGGCTGGCAATGTATCTGTTACTCCAGCTCCTTCTTCAGCCGTGAGCCTGTAAATAAATTCCCCCGGAGATTCAACTATCATATCGTTTAGATAATGGATAAAGCCGGCAACATTAAAGTTAAACCCATCTCTCCAATACCTTAAGCCCAAGTCTCCAAAAAGACCCTTTTCCGGTTTAAGATCAGGATCTCCCAATCTAACTTTGGCTCCCAGATCGATATATTTAAATCGCTCTTCCAGAGAAGGACTTCGGAAAGATCGACCAATAGTAGAAACGAAATCCAAATTATCAGTTAGATGATACATTCCGCTTACATTGGCACTCCATGACCAGGCTCCAATGGATTGCTCATCAAAAATCACCCTTTGCCCGGGAACCGGATCTCTGCTTTCTCCGTTTACCGAGAGAAAGACCGGATCAACTGCCAGATCGCTTTTCACCTGTATCCTATCCAACCTGGCTCCTATAGTAAGATCGAGCCGGTCATTCATGAGGCTTAACTCATCCTGTATGAAAACCCCCAGACTACCAAACCTGGAGTCTGGAATGGGATTTTCCCCACGTATGATTTCAAGGGTCTTAACTACCATTTGGAAATCATCTAATATCTCTTGTGTTATATACTTCTCTCTGGATGTGACAAGCTGCCTTTGCCAAACATCAAGGCCTGCCACTATGCGATTGTTTTCACTCAGATTAAACTTAGTCTCAAATACCAAGCCCTGCGTACAATGTTCTCCCCTCGGCAATATTTTATTTGCAGTTATCCGGGAATTCCCGTTAGTAATCGACCCCATGTTAGGAAGCATCTCTACATCCCTGAATATAAACTGGTTATAATAGCGCAAACTTACTTCTTCGACTAATGGAGAGATGTTATTAATCTTGTATTTGCTGCTAAACAAGCTTCTTTGAGCAATAAGATATCTAGCGATAGCCGTTGGCCCAAAGGCTGCTCCCCCTGGAATACCAACATCCATAGCACGATAATCCTGAAAATTCAATGAAAACTCATGATTTTCCATGGGCTTCACTCCAAGGGATGCATTCATATTCTGGTCAGCAAATTGAGAGTTCTCCAATATTCCCTCCGGAGTCTTAATATTCCCGGCAGTTCTGTAAGCTCCGCTCACCCTGGCTTTCCATTTACGATCACCTGCATCCAGGCTCAGATGCCCTCCAAATAGTTGATTGACACCTTCATATATTCCCAGAGCCTCTCCCTGGATTCCAAATTCATTCCTGTAGTTACCATTCTTGGTTATGATATTAATTACACCAGCCATTGCCCCGGTACCATAGATGGAAGAGGCAGCTCCTTTTATAAGCTCAACTCGCTCTATCTCATTTACATCTATCAGAGATAGTCCTGCGGCAAGATCGGTAGCCGTTTCCACCCGGTTCCCATCAACTAGAGTAACCATACGGTTTGCACCCAGGCCTCGAACTGAAACCGAAGTCCCCCAAACCCCTTCACGGTAAAGGGCCACTCCAGGCTCTTTTTCTAAAATATCAGATAGGGTCATGGAAGACTGTTGAGGAATATTCTCTTTGGGAACAACACTAACAGGCAGTGAAACTTCTCTTTCCTTTTTATTATATCGTAAGCTTGAAATATTTACTTCTCCCAGAGAGATTAATGCAGTAGCCAGAGTAAAATTAATTGACTGATGATTAGACCCTTTTAGGTCAATAGTCCTGTACTGAGGATGATAACCAATATGACTAACCTTAACCAGATATCTATCCGGAGAAAGATTTTTGAAGCTATAAGTTCCATCCTCCCTCGTTACAGAAGAGAAAAGAGGTACATCAGGACTAATTTCTTTGGTGAGCTTCACGTGGACATAAGCCATCCCCTCTTCTGAGCCCTTCATTGAAACTTTACCAGAGATACTATATTCCTGGGAAAATGTTGTTTCTGTTACAAGGGATAAAACTAAGCAAGTGGCTAATAAATACTTGAAAATAATCATTTGGAATAGTATTTTGTGATAAAATTCTTAATGACATTAATCCTGAACCTTCAGTACAAGCGATTTCAGATTAATTCCTTTAATCCGGCCCAACTGACCGGTAAGAGCACCAATCTCATCCGTAGTACCTTCCAGAACCAAGGAAATGATCCCGTAACTAATCGATTTTAACGGGAGCCCCTGACGCCCAATTACGATTTCTGAAAACTTTGAAATTGTGGAATTCAATTCGTGCGTGGCAGATTTATTACGCACCAGTATTAGAACACTTCCTATTCTCTTTTCCATCAGACAACCTCCGGATTAGATTGATTTTTACTTCCTCAAGGCCAACAATATCAGCCTTTCAGATTTATTGTTATTTCGTTAACAAAGGTACAGAAAAGAGGATAAAAAACAAATATGAATAATATCATGTATTAATTTGTCTATTGTAAAAGATATAACTGGACGATTTCAGATTATTGCTGCTGATATAGATCCATTGAGATTATCCAGCTTAGCTAATTACTAATATCAGCTACTACCTTAGAAAAATCAATACCTTTGCAATCAAATCCAGATAATGAAAAAACTTATTGCTATTGCATTTGTAGCCCTATTATTTTTACCTGCCTGCCAGGAAGACAAACCCTTACCAGAAGTAAAACTGACTATATTCAGCATCAAAGAATTACCAGATTTTGTCTTTTCTTTTGATGAATCCAGTGATCCCATTCTTATTACTAATACGGTTCTGCTCCCTGCCAACACCAATCTTGAAACTTTGACTCCTGAGTTCGCAATTACAAATCAGGGCAGTTTAATGTCAGAGGAAGTGGAACTTATTAGCGGACTTACTTCTTTGGATTTTTCAGGACCGGTTTTTCTTAAAGTGATTGACCCAAACGGAGAGATTGATCATTACTACCAGGTAAATATTCAGGTCGAATCAATAACTGCACCGGAAATCAGCGAATTGAATTTCACCCTGAATCCCTATTTTAAAGCCCCTTTGGCAGGGCTATTGGAGATTGAACTGGATCGTGCTTGCACTCTTAAGATCAACATAATAGGACAAAACAATAACAATTTGGTCAAGCTTTTTTCCAATCCAGCCACAAGCTTTTCTGTCCCGGTTCTGGGCCTCTACCCACAATCAACTAACCATGTAGTGATTACAGTTACTGATCAGAATGGGGAAATAAGTCAGGAAAGCTTGTTTATCACAACCGATCCTCTGCCTGAAATCTATCCGGGTGCTGAAGTTATGGTTTCGGAGCCGGAGGCTATGGAACCGGGTATGATACTGGTTTATCTGAAAAAATATAACGATGGACTTGCGAATGGGACACATCCCCTTGCTTGTTTAATTGACCCCTACGGGAAAGTCAGATGGATGTTTCTTGGCGACTACAATGCTCCCTTCATGCGCCTCAGAAATGGCAACTGGTTAATCGGAATACCTGATGGGGCATACGAAATGGATATGCTTGGTAATCCAACAGGAGAGAAATGGAATATTCCTCACGTACACCACGATATTGTTGAACTGCCTAATGGCAACTTCCTGGCTCTGAGCGAACACGATGATTCAGTTGAAGATGTTGTACTGGAAATCAGCCGTGAAGGCGGCTATATAGAAAATGAGTGGGATATAAAAACCATTCTTGATCCAAGCAGGGAGAAAGCTCCATATCATCCTATTTCTGCCGACTGGTTGCATCTAAATGGAATGGACTATGACCCGATAGATGATGCAATTATTTTATCAGGAAGAAACCAGAGTGCTGTCGTTAAAATTGACAAGCAAACTGGTAATTTAATATGGATCCTTGGCAATCATGATAAATGGCCGGAAGAGCTCCAGCCCTTCCTGTTGACTCCGGTTGGTGAAAATTTCGAATGGCAGTGGGGCCAGCATGCTCCTATGCTTCATCCTGATGATCATTCGCGTTTGTTACTATTTGACAACGGGAATGAGCGGAGTTATGAAAACCCTCTTTCTCCTATGGATAGTTATTCCCGTGGCGTAGAATATCAGATTGACGAAAGTACAATGGAAGTTCGCCAATTGTGGCAATACGGTAAAGAGAGAGGGCGTGAATTGTTCTGCCCCTATATCAGCGATGCCAATTATCTCCTCCAAACTGACAACAGGTTGATATGCTTCGGAGGAATAACCCGGGATTTAAGCGGGAGTCCGAGTGATATATTCAACTTAGAAACAGGTGCTCTAATTAGTGTAAAAAATTATGTTCATATCATTGAGGTTGATAATTCAGGGCATGTAGTTTTTGAAGTAGTATTTGCTGACAAAAACCTGTCTTTTGCAGGTTATAGATCGTACAGGGCCGAAAAAGTAAGTCTATACCCTGAATAAGAGGCTGGAAACAGAATTCAGACCTTTCACATTTTCAACATGAGCTTATCCAGCAAATGTATTCGTCTATCTTTCAGGTTGATCAACCTAATTGTCCTTGTTTTGTTATTTGGCTCATGCTTTACTCAAAACGAAGATAATCACACACTTAACGTATTGACTCTTAGAGGACCTTCTGCCATGAGTATGCTTTTTCTGATGGAAGAATTGGACGAGTTGGATGGAAATCCAATCCAATATGAAATACTGGATGAGCCCCTTCAAATCAGAGCCAGAATGCTACGGGAAGAACCAGAGATGGCCATGTTACCAACAAAGATGGCTGCCAACCTCTTCAATAAAGGGCTGCCATACCAATTGGCAGCCATTTCTGTTTGGGGGACCCTGGTGATATTTGGAAAGGACAGTCTGATAAGGGATTGGGAGGATCTCAGAGGTAAAAGAGTTCATCTAATGGCCAAAGGAATGACACCAGATATTCTTTTTCGTTTCCTGGCCCGTGAAAATAATCTTGATCCTGATCAGGATGTGATCCTGGATTATTCCTTTCCAAGCCACAATGACCTGGCCAACGCAGTAATCGCGGGATTGGCAGATATAGCTGTTCTTTCGGAGCCCTTGGTAAGCATGGTTAAGCAAAAAAACCAGGAAGTCAAAATCCTATTTAACCTGGGAAATGAGTGGAGTGAGATTTTTAATGATGATTTTGCCATACCCCAAACCTCTTTGGTAGTCAAATCAACCTTTGCCAGTGATAATCCAAATTTAGTGGTTTCCTTTCTGAAAAAATACCAGGAGTATTGCACAAAAGTAGTTACTGACGCTCAAGTCGCAGGGCAGCTTGCGGTAAGCTATGGTATATTACCAGATTCAACAATTGCCAGTCAGGCTATTCCGGGGTGCAATTTGAAAGTGTTACCATCCTGGGAGGTCAAAGATAGAGTTAAAGCTTTCCTGGAAGTTTTTTATAATTTTAACCCGGAATCTATCGGAGGACGATTACCTGATGAAGCTTTCTTTTTCGAAAAATAGTTGGTTTGGACTTGCGGGAGTTCTTCTCCTGATCCTGATATGGGAAATATCTGCTCGAGCAGTAGGATCCAGGAATATACTTCCATGTCCCGGATTCACCTTTAAAACTCTCCTGGGTCTGATATCCGAAGCTCTTTTTTACAAAAGCCTATTTATTACTTTATTAAGAGGTCTACTTGGCTTTGTTCTGGCATTTATATTCAGTCTTATAATTGGCATTCCATCGGGGTTGAATAAAAAAGTTGAATCTTTTTTCTCTCCCTTCCTGGTAACTATTAGATCAACTCCTGTTATTTCAATTATTTTGCTGGCTATCATCTGGTTAAGAGTCGAAAATGTTCCGGTTTTTATTGGGTTTCTCACCATGTTCCCCATACTGACAACAAGCTTATCAGCCGGAATTAAGGAGGTAGATAGGGGATTGCTTGAAATGTCAAAAATATATAGGGTAAAAACCTGGCGATTATTTTCCGATATATATATACCATCCCTCTTTCCTTTTTTGTTTAGTGGTTTACTCACGGCTGTCGGCTTTGGATGGAGGGCCGTAATTATCGGTGAGGTTCTGAGTCAGCCAAAATATGGGATTGGCAGCATGATGCAGGATGCGCAGAGTTACTTGCTGGTTGCAGAACTGATTTCGTGGACCCTGGTTGCTGTGTTAATAGGTTATATTTTTGAAAAATCCATTAGTCTGATTGAAAAAAGAATAATTGTCTGGAAATAAATGCCCAAACTCGACAAAATATCTTTTGCTTATCCCGAACAGGAATTGTTCCGGAACTTTTCCATGGATATCCCCGAGAGAGCTATCTCATGTATTCTGGGGCCATCCGGATGTGGCAAAACCACCCTTCTCTATTTGATTAGTCGAATCTTGAATCCTTCTTCAGGGGAAATATCAGGATTCCCAGAGCACTCCTTTTCCTATATTTTCCAGGAAACCAGAATCCTGCCCTGGAGAACCGTATATCAGAATATTGCCTTCCCATTACTGGATAAGATGCATCCCGATATGGTAAGGGAAAAAACTCAAAAATTCATTCAGCTTGTGGAATTATCCGACTACCAAGATCAATACCCGTCAAGGTTGTCTGGTGGAATGAAACAACGTATTGCCATAGCTAGAGCCTTTGCCTTCCCTTCGAAGACTATACTTATGGACGAAGCTTTTCAGGGTTTGGATTTGGGTTTAAAAAATAAGGTATTCGAAATATTCCTTCGTAGTTGGAGAGAAGAACCCAGAACAGTTATATTCGTTACTCATGACCTGGATGAAGCACTATATCTTGGTAATTATATCCAGGTTCTGCCGCAATCACCCATAAGCAGCGCCACTGGCTTTGAGCTAAAAGGCGAACCGGCACTCACCCGAAAAATAAGCGAGGCAATACAAACAGAAGTACGGGGATTAATTGAGAAATAATGCTCTCCAAGAGTTTTATACTTACTCTAGGGTTTTGTCCGCTCCAGTTCTCTTTTAACAAAATAGGCCACTTTCTCAAGAGAAGTTATCATGTCAAATTCCTCAAGATGAACATCTTGAGGCATATTCAATGGCATGGTGGTAAAATTCAGGATTCCCTTAATTCCATGTTGAGCAAGTAATTCGGCAGTACTTCTGGCATATTCAGGTGGAACAGTCAGAATAGCTATGCTGATATTCAATTTTTTTATCAAAGGAACTACCTCGCTCATATGGTAGCATCTTACTCCTCCAATCATCTGGCCAACTTTCTCTTCATCCACATCTAATGTGGCAACAATATTCAGTTTTGAGCGCTTCCCACGAAAATATCGGGTAATAGCCCTACCAAGATTACCGACACCTACTACTGCAACATTCAGACCTTCCGTTGTATCAAGTAATTCACCTATCGCACTAATCAACTCCTTGATGTTATAGCCCTTCCTTTGCATACTGGTAAATCCCATGAGCATCATATCCCGTCGAACTTGAACGGCAGTAATGTGATTCAGGCTAGCCAATTCATGACTGAAAATATGGGTTTGCCCCTTTGAGAGACAATCCAGCAATACTCTGCGAAATTCGCTTAATCTTGCTACTGTCCGTTCCGGTAAGCTCATAATTGTATTTTTTTGTGTAACCAAACATACAAAATATTAAGCAACTCTCAAGCCTATTGAAAAGCAAGCCTAAGGTCATATTTTCAGAGTTCTGTATTGTTTAACTATATGAAGCTAATATCTTTTACGCTTCACATAGCGGGTATGCAGCAGGTCATGCGATTTATGACTACTGGGAGCTCCTAGAAATTCTTCGTATAACAGCTTAACTTCTGGATTCTCATGGGATTTCCTTAGTACGAGGCTTTCATCTTCAGAATATATTGCCTTTGCTCTTTTTTCCCGAATGTCCTTATTGGTAGGGATAGGTTGTCCTCCTCCTCCCAGGCAGCCACCAGGACAAGCCATAATTTCAATAAAATGATACTTCGATTTGCCATCTCTAAGGGATTGCATCAGTATTTTGGCATTGGCCAGTCCGTGGGCCACAGCACATGACACCTCTACCCCATTCAGAAATGCCCAATCAGGCAGACATTCATCAAACATAATCTTTGCCTCCCGAACTCCTTCCATTCCCCGTACCGGCATGATATTCAGGTTGTCGAATGGCACATCTCTTCCTGTAACAATCTCATAAACTGTGCGGAGTGCAGCCTCCATAACTCCTCCGGTAGCACCAAAAATAACTCCTGCACCCGTTGAATCACCCATAATACTGTCGAATTTACCATCCGACAGGTTTTTGAAATTTAGCCCTGCTTGTTTTACCATCATCCCCAATTCCCGGGTAGTCAGTACAAAGTCAACATCCTTATATCCACTTGATCTCATTTCCGGACGGTCTGCCTCAAATTTTTTAGCTGTACAAGGCATTACTGAAACACTAACAATGTCCTGAGCTTTAAGCCCCTTTTTCTGGGCATAATAAGTTTTTATCAGGGCACCAAACATCTGCTGAGGAGACTTACAAGTTGAAAGGTTTGGCAGAAACTCTGGAAAAGTATGCTCAATGAATTTGATCCATCCAGGTGAACAGGATGTGGTCATAGGTAACACAACACTCTCATCTTTATCAACCAGTACCTTTTTCAGGCGGGTCAGTAATTCTGTTCCTTCTTCAATAATGGTAAGGTCGGCAGCGAAATCTGTATCAAGAACAGAATCAAAGCCGATTCGTTTAAGAGCCGACACCATTTTTCCTGTAAGTCTGGTTCCGGGTTCAAAATCCAATTCCTCACCCAAGGCAACTCTGACAGCCGGAGCAGTCTGGACAACAACGTGTTTCGTTGGATCATTAATGGCATCCCACACCTGCTCAACATAGGTCTTTTCAATCAATGCACCAACAGGACAACGGTTGACACACTGACCACAATTAGTGCAAACAACCTCAACCATGGGATGGTCAAGAAAGGTAGAGATTTTCTGACGATCACCTTTATGGGCCACAGTAAGGGCTGAAACACCTTGTAATTCAGTACAGGTTCTAACACAGCGCTGACAGCGTATACATTTTGAATCATCTTTAATTATTGATGAAGAGAGATCATCAATGAGTAATCTGCTGTCTGTAACCAGATCAATGAACTCATGATCTCCAATTCTGTATTCATGTGCCAGATGCTGTAACTCACAATTGCCATTTTTAAAGCATTTTGTACAATCAGCATTGTGTTCAGAAAGCAGTAATTCTATTATATGCTTTCTTGCTAATCGTACATTTGCACTATTAGTGAAAATCTCCATTCCTTCTGATACCGGCGTTGCGCATGCAGCAGGAAGGGCCTTGGCTCCAACCTGTTCGACAATACAAACACGGCAGTTTCCTGCTATGCAAAGATCTTCATGATAACAAAGCGTTGGGATACGAAATTCCAGCTTTTCGGCTGCTTTCAATATACTTGTCCCTTCAGGAACTGAAACAGGTAAATCGTTAATCTTTAGGTTTACAGTGAAATTGCTCATAACAAAGTTATTATCCTAGTAGATGATTTCTTCTTTAAAATTACTGGTAATAGAAATAAAGGGATTCGCCACTGATTGGCCAAGTCCGCACTTGGCGGACAACTTCATTGTTTTAGCGAGTTTTTTTAGATCATTCAGATAATCAGGATTCTTTTCTCCCTTTTTGATGGATTCAATACCAAGTAGAAGCTGCTGACAACCAACCCTGCAAGGAGTACATTGCCCACAGGACTCTTCCGTAAAGAATTCCAGATAATCATGAAGCACATTATACATTGATCTGCTAC
>JAUVKA010000072.1 GCA_030592205.1 Bacteroidota bacterium
AGGCCGGTTATTTCTGGATTTTCCCACTTGGAAATGGCAGGGTAAATGCTGGTTTTGGAATGCTGTACAGAAAAGAGAAAAGTTATAATTCGAGGGAGGCTTTTTCTTATTTCATTAAGCACAACCCATCTGTCAGAGAAATTATGCAAGATACCAAGGCAGAGGGTGATATAGCAGGTGGCGGTTTACCATTTGCTTTGGCTCGTCGTAGCCTTAGCGGGTCAGGTTTTTTGCTTGTTGGGGATGCTGCTTCCCTGGTTGATCCCTTTTCCGGGGATGGTATACAGAGTGCAGCATTAAGTGGAGTATTGGCTGCTAAATGGGTGTTAAAAGCGTTATCAGAAGATCAGAATAATGAAACATTCCTTTTAGGCTATGACCTTGAATTGTACGCCAGACTTTGGCCAGAGTTTAGAAAAAGGGCACGCATGATGAAAATTGGATCTATGTTTCCAAAACTGATTTCATTGGGGATTAGGCTCGGATCTTATCCATTTGTTCAGAGATGGCTGAAATCATGGGTGTAAAAACCATTTTATCTTCTCAATTCAAACTGTATTTTTGCAGCTTAATAATTCAATACATACAATTTTGAGTAAACGAAATAAATATCCCTTCCTGGAAGATATCCTTATCACCGGAATTGGATCGGAAGGTAAAGCATTGTCAAGGGTGAATGATCGGGTAGTTTTTGTGCCTCTTGTTGTTCCAGGTGATGTTGTGGATATGCAAGTCATCAGAAAGCGAAAATCCTATATGGAGGCTAAGCTGGTCAAAATCAAACAGTATTCATCTATCCGCCAGGAAGCGGTTTGTGAACACTTTGGAGTTTGTGGAGGATGCAAATGGCAAATGCTGCCCTATACGGAGCAGCTCAAGTTCAAGCAGCAACAGGTATTCGATCAGCTTTCACGAATAGGGAAGTTTGAAATGCCGCAGATACGAGAAATTCTTGGTTCAGAACATTCGGAATTCTACAGGAATAAACTGGAATTTACATTTTCCAATAAAAGATGGTTGACAGAGGATGAAATTCAAACGGGAAAAGAGTTCGAACATAGAAATGCAGTAGGATTTCATGTCCCTGGCCAGTTCGATAAAGTGGTTGATATAGATAAATGCTGGTTGCAGGGAGGTCAATCTAATGATATCAGGAACAGTATCCGGGAATATGCTCTGGCTCATAAATTAGAATTTTTCGACCTAAGGGAGCAAAAAGGACTATTAAGAAATTTGATAATCCGTAAATCATCAGGAGGTGAATTAATGCTTATTCTTTCATTTTTCCGTGAGGATAAGGAGGCTATTGAAGCATTACTGACATTTTTGGTGCGGGAATTTCCAGAGATTACCTCGCTTCAATATGTTATCAATGGAAAAGCCAATGATACTATTCTGGATCAGGATATAATTGTTTTTCATGGTAAGGACCACATCCTTGAGGAGATGGCGGATCTAAAGTTTATAGTGGGGCCAAAATCATTTTACCAAACTAATTCATCGCAGGCAGAAAGACTTTACCAATGTGTATCCGATTTGGCAGAATTGACCGGAGATGAGATTGTTTACGATTTGTATACAGGAACGGGGACTATTGCAATTTTCCTTGCCCGACAAGCGAAGAAAGTTGTAGGTGTGGAATATGTTCCTGAAGCTATTGAGGATGCAAAAAAGAATTCAATTTTGAATGGAATTACTAATACCGAATTTGAAGTAGCCGACATAAAGAATGTGCTGAATCCTGAATTCATAGAAATCCATGGGAAACCCGATGTGCTTGTTCTTGATCCCCCCCGGGCTGGTCTTCATGAGAAGGTTATTTCCGGCTTATTGGAATCTGAGCCAGCAAGGATCGTATATGTTAGCTGTAACCCGGGAACCCAGGCAAGGGATGTTGCCCTTTTAACTGATAAATATGAAGTGACGGCAGTTCAACCGGTAGATATGTTTCCACATACACATCATGTAGAAAATATCATGCAGTTAAGACGAAAGACAAAAGACGAAAGACCAAAGATGTAGGATGCTGGAGTGAAGCGACAGTCCCGATTTATCGGGATAGGATATAGGCATAAAGATCAGATAATCAAAAGTTTACAATTTATAATTAATAATTTATAATTTTCCCCATGAGTAATTTTTCACAAGTGTTTAGAAAATTTCCCTCAACCTTCTGGTGGGCCAATATCATGGAGTTGTTTGAGCGCTGGGCATGGTATGGAATGTTTATACCTCTGGCATTATACCTTACTGGATCAACTGATACAGGTGCTTTGGGATTCACACAGATTGAGAAAGGAACCCTGATGGGTGTGGTTACTGCAATCCTATATTTTTTACCACTTATTACCGGTGCAATAGCTGATAAATATGGTTTTAGAAAGACCCTGATTGTTGCTTATATCATTCTAGCATCCGGATATTTTATGATGGGTCGTGTTAGTTCATATTCTTCAGTTTTCTTGGTATTTCTTTGGGTTGCACTTGGAGCAGGTCTCTTCAAGCCTGTGATACAGGCAACGATAGGAAAAACAACAGATAAAGAGACCTCTTCAATTGGCTTTGGAATTTTTTATATGATTGTCAACGTGGGAGCATTTATTGGACCTATTGTGGCTTCTGTTCTTAGGGGATTCGACTGGAGTTATGTTTTTACTATGTCCTCAGCAGCCATATTATTAAATCTGCTTATAGTGTTGATTTTCTATAAGGAACCCGCACAAGAGAAAAATTCTGAACCTCTGGGGAAATCCATTATTAGCATATTTAAGAATATTACCATTGCATTGAGTGATCTCAAATTACTGGTCTTTTTAATTTTGATGGTTGGTTTCTGGACCATGTACAACCAACTTTTTTATACACTGCCAGTGTTTATTGAACAATGGGTCCATACAGAGGCTATGTTGGAGGCAATCAGGGGATTCTGGCCTTGGTTAGCTGAGGCAGTGGACACGCAGAATAATGGTACTGTAGCAGCTGAGATGATCATAAATCTCGATGCAATGTTCATTGTGATATTCCAGATACTGGTTTCCGGATTTGTGATGAGATATAAGCCCTTAAATGCAATGATCAGTGGTATACTGGTTTGCGCAATCGGGATTTCCCTGACGCTAATTACTCAAAATGGATTTTTTCTGATCCTCTCTATTTTTGTATTTGCAGTAGGGGAGATGTCGTCTTCCCCAAAAACATCAGAATATATTGCACGAATTGCTCCTCCCGATAAAGTTGGGCTCTACATGGGATGCTCGTTTTTACCTTATGCAGGCGGAAACTTTTTTGCCGGTCAAATTTCAGGCGGTGTTTATCAGGGTATGTCAGATAAGATCAGCCTTCTTCAAAAGGAGGTTGCTGTTAGAGGCTTGGATATCCCGGCAATCGGTGATTCATTTACGCAGAATGATTATATCAATCGGGCTTCTGAGCTGTTTGGAATGAATCGGCTCGAACTAACGGACTATCTGTGGCAGACATATAATCCCTCGAAAATATGGGTGGTAGTTTTTGGGATAGGTTTGGCTACGGTTGTGCTTCTGTTTTTATACGACAAACTGTTGCTAAAGAGTAAGGCTGTTAAGTAGTACGCCACTGGGTCCCGGATCAAGTCCGGGATGACCCTCTCTTTTTCGAACAGAGTGTGGAAATTGTGCTTTTCCGCAATACTATTTGGACCGCCAAGACACTGAGGCCAACAATGTTAGCCAAAGAAAGGGTCATCCCGGCGAATGCCGGGATCTGGTAGCGCATGTAAAATGCTGATAGGTACCTCAAGCACTAAGCCTTGTATTTTCTGACTAACCTACTTACCAAATCCAATTTAGGAATAATTGTATGAGTGTCAATAGACAAACAATATTCAAGATCTTTTTCGAACCTATTGGTTATTAAGGTATTATAATGCTTGCAGCTGCTCAAGTATTCATGGATATCTTTGTTACCTGCATCCCATGTGTTTTTTGCCAGGATACACAAATCGTCTGGGTCAACAGGCGAAATAGAGTCCAATAGTGAAATAATCCCTCCTGCACATAGAAAATCATCCATCGAGAATTCGCCCCGGGTACCGGCACAAAACAGGTGAACCGGCTTATCGGAATCAGCCAGATATTTTGCCACTGCCGTCATATTTAAAAACGCCCCAATCAATACTTCATCTGCATCGAAAGTATTTTCCAGAGCCTTTGTTCCGTTGGTAGTTGTTAGTATTACACCCCTGCCTGAAACCTTTTCGGCGGTATATTCCAGGGGTGAATTTCCATTGTCAAATCCCGGTAATTTTATCGCATCTCTTTCCCCTCCAAGGATGGCATCTGGAAATTCCTTTTTCCGTTCCCATGCATCATTAATCTCAGCCACGGGTAATACCCATTTAGCGCCATTTTGTAAAGCTGTAATTATTACTGTTGTAGCTCTTAGAACATCAATTACCACAGTTCTGGATCCCTTGATCTTATCCATATTGGCATGTCTGGCAGTTAGCGAAAGACTGATTTCAATCATAATCTCTGATTTTTGAAATATCTAATTCAATGGAATCCTCCCAGGCCATCATGGCATTGAATAAGCGTATTTTTGAATATTCACCTAAGTTTTTTCGGTTAATCTGATCTAGTTGAATAATCCCATTATCTATTAGCCATGCTCTTTGAGTCCCTTCCAAAAGAGGAATTTTCGGACTGATCCATTGACCATCTCTCTTTAATGCAATATTGGAGTATCTGGTATCAGTAAGAAAACCCTGACGAGTGAAGATGATTTCTGTATCTTTCATATCCTCCGGCACAAGATTCATAAAAACAGATCTGTCGACATATTTTAGATCATACTTAAGATCTGGTTTTTCAAGGAGTAAGAGTCGATCAATTTTTCTTTTTTGATAGGGCTCAAACGTGACTTTGAAATCGACATCAGAATACAAGAAACGGCATTTGTATACCCCTGAATTAAGGCTGGAAGGTATTGTTATAAAGGTGCTTAGAGGTGGCAGCTTTCTTATGCCATAAAGAAATTTTAACGATCGGTCGATACGGTCTTCATGGTAGGATAAATTCATCATCTTACCGTTTACAATTCTTATTGTTTCAAGTAATCGGTACATATACTTTATCAATCAATTCCTGGTATTCTTTTTCCACCTCACTGCGAAATGTTATGCCCCCTCCGCTTTTAAAAGTGAAAGAATCCGTGTTCTTTTCAACATACCGTATCATTACTGCACTGTCAAGGGATTCTCCATCAAATACGCCAAAGACTCCTGTATAATAGCCCCTGCTATACTCTTCCGTGTTAAGCAGGATTTCTACGGTCTTTTCCTTAGGAGCTCCGGATATCGAACCTGCAGGTAAGAGTTTGGACAATATATCTCCCAGATAATTCTTATAATCCTCAGGTAAGGTGCCTGATATCTCTGAACTGGCCTGGAGTATTTTTTTTTCATGTGTGCTGATGGTTTCAATATACCTGAATCTGTCAACACTGACCTTTTTGGCAACCTTGCTAAGATCATTCCTCATCAGATCGACAATAGTGTTATGCTCTGATATTTCCTTGGGATCGTTCAGCAGAATTGATTCGGCATTTGGAATATTGCAGTCAATAGTTCCCTTCATTGGGTAAGTTGAGATCCTGTTTCCATTTATTTTCACAAAAGTTTCTGGAGAGAAAACAACAAACTGATCCCTGAAATAAAGTTTATAAGCTGCTCTGGCCCGGAGGTAAATATTTTTCAAATCCGTATTTATTTCAACCTGAGTTGCTTGTGTAAGATTTATTAGATACGTATCACCATTCCTTATGTGCCTCATTACAATATCGAACTTATACTTATAATCATCAAAGGATAAGGGATGCTTAATGAAAGTAAGATCATGGTTCCGGTCTGGTAACGACCCGTTATTCGACAGTCCGGGTATTTGAAAATAAATATCCCCGGGCAGGTTATTGAGTTCAAAGACTTCAGGTTGTTTTCCCTCAAAATCAATAATGAACAAAAATGGCTGACCTTTCTTACCTAGATCATTTAATTTATTGAAAAAGGAATTGTTCTGAATCATAATCAAGTACTACCTTTACAAAGGTAAAATAAACCCCATTCATGCAATGCAAACTGTCAGCATGCATTGTTGGAATAAATGATTTAGAGCAAAATGGCAAGAAGAGAACCTTTTTCAAGTAATAAAGGAGGAATTCGGGGTAATCATCAGGTTCGGAAAGGGAAAACTTACCTTTACCTTTTCATTCTGGTTGTCGTAATTATCGGCATGATCAGTTTGGGTAAAATTGCCAAAGGGCCATCGGAGGGAAAAATTATGGATAATAGAGAGTTTTCAAATTCTCTGCCAGACAACAATTTTTTAAAAGAGGGTGAATTAGAGTTTTTTAATGATCAGGATTCACTTATTGTCAAGATAGATATTGAAATAGCTGATGATGACTCTCAGACTACTAAAGGATTGATGTACAGAAGGTCGATGAAGGAAAACCAGGGAATGCTTTTTATTTTCCCTGAAATTGAAATCCGGTCCTTTTGGATGAAAAACACCTATATCCCTCTTGATTTGATCTTTCTTGATGAAAACAGGATAATTGTCCATATTCATGAGAATGCCCAACCCAGGACAAAGGGATCCTTACCCTCCATCAAGCCTGCCAAATATGTTCTGGAAGTGAATGCAGGATTTAGTGCCCGGCATTTTCTAAAAGCCAGCAATAGGATGAGTTTTGTGAGAACTTATTAAGTTGCGGGTTGCGGGTTGCACGTTACGGTCCCTGAGCGGAGTCGAAGGGCAGGATCCTGTGAAATATTTGATTAGCTCAGTATTTATATTTTGTTTAAGTGGTTTCTACGGGTATTATAGTTTAGTAAATACCCTCGCTTAGAAGCTGTACTCAGATATGAATGATCAATTAATTCTTCAACTTGTTTTTGTCTCTCGCAAAATGGAGATAAAAGCCTTTCAATAAGTTGTTCGACAACACCTATTTTTTTTCCAAAAGTTATAAAATCCATCTTTCCTGGTTTTTTGGTTCGATAATAATCAGGAGATCTTAATTCATCATTTATCAAGCCTCCACTTAAAGCAAAGTAAGAATCATTAACATGTAAACGTGTGTTAATTAGATCATAAGCTGGGCTTAACAAGTAATCACCATTTTTGCTTTCGAGTGCTGCAAAGTTTTTTAGATGTGCATCTCCATTAGAGAACAAGTAGTTGAAGACTACCATGACAAAATATTTTTCAATCTCGATACGCCATGCTGGAAAATACTGACGTATTAATTTTCCTATTTGAACATAATCATATTCGTACTTGTAATCAGATCCCGCATTTTCGGAGGTCTTTCCAGCTATCGAAGCAAAATCTTCCTTGTTCCATTTTTCTCCTCCCTCGCGAAGATCAAATCGTTTGGTTATATAAGCAGGTTCTCCATCCTGAAAGAAAATTAATGCATTTGCAGCTGTACTCATTCCAAAAACCTGCTCAGCTATCTGCATGGTTAAGTGCTCGTTTGCAGGGACTTCTCTTACATTCTTTAAATCGATTGGAATAGGCTTTAGAATATGTGTCCCTTGTTCACCTGGTTCAGTTAAACGCAAATTGTTTTTATCCAGGATAATTGATGCTTTTTCCTGGAATCCGGAAATAGAAATTCGTTTTCTGTTTGCGATAAACAGATCATTAGTTTCCTCATCCTTCCTAGGTGAAGGGTATGGTAAAATATGACTTACTTTCTTGCCAGAGAACACATTACGGAGTGTGGCAGGGCTATAAGTATTAAATCCCTCTTTGAGAGTACCAGGGCAATATTTTATTTCTGGTAAGCTCATTCGATAATGGGTTTAACTGTGATGGATCCTATGGTATCATTATTTGCTGTTGTCAGTAAGAAACCGAAATGGTCTTTTTCATCAATTTGCAAGGCTCTACTTTGCAGCTTGCGATTCACCCCTTCACTTAGCATGTTGAAGAAGAAGGGAAATAGAACCTCCGAGCTGTAATTTTTTTGAGATTTTGGAAGTGTCAAACTAATAGCCGGCTTATCAAAATCAGAATAATAATCGTCATTATAAATAAATGTAAAACGATGTTGATCATCTTCAGTTAGAATGCCTGCCAGCACACCATTACTGTATATTTCCGCCCGTCTCATTATTTAGCTTGCTTTTTTACTGATAAGGAAAGTTCCATTCCTAAAATTTCTGCAATACGATTAATAACCTGAATAGTTGGATTGATCTTTCCATTTTCAATACGGATAATTGTATTCGGGTTTACTTCCGCCAGCTCAGCAAGATGAACTTGTGTGATTCCAAGAGTTTTTCGCCTCTCTCTAATCGTATCTCCCAATTCTTTAATCAACATTACACTGTCTATTTAGTGTAAAATTACATAAATATTCTCGAAATACAATGCAAAATAAACACTAAAGTGTGTAATTGGACATCATTTTGTGTTTTGAATAAGATCAATAATTCCCGAAACAATCATTAGTTCTGTTTCACCATGAGGGGTTTTGGCCTTCTCGCATTCTTCCAGGGCATATTCCTGCCATTCTTCGGGTGAGGATTGGCCGCTTTCCATATATTCAAGAGCTTGTATTCCAATATATGCAATGGTTCTGAGCTTATTGGCCAAAGGTTTGATTTCATGTAGAATTGGATTATTGTCAAGAATCAAGATTAGGTTTTGATGATTGGTAAACCAGCGATCCAGATGGTCTTTCACAAATTCCAAATCCTCATGCTTAGCTTCATCTTTCAGATTTTCTACGGCCTGGTTGAAATTACGGGCCACAGGGGCATCGGGGCGGGTAGCATCTACAAATCTTGTATATGGCATCAGTGCATTGACATTACTAAGGGCATTCCGGCGATAGCGCTTAACTGACTCTGATACATCAGACAAGATCCGGAGCTCTTCAACTCCTTTTCCACGACATAATCGCCTAAGCATCATTTCATAATTTTTCTCATGGGTGAGTCCCAATTCCTCAAGTTGCAGGCTAATAATCGCCATTCTCTCATACATGCTTTCCACATCACGGATATTCCCCGGGCTCCATAATCGTTCAGCAATTGCTGCTGTACGGGGCCATATTCGACTGTCGATAGTTTCAGGAGTAACCTGCTCTCCCCACATGGTTGCCTCACCTCCCAGAACCAGCCTGGCCTGTTCCGGAGTTAGCCCTGAGCCATCGGGTAAGGGGTCATTGAGGTAATGGAAGGATGCCGGTTGAATAAGATCGATATAATATCCATTACTAAGCATCACAGAATAGCCTGCTTTAGCTGCAGCGGTCAGTCCTTTCTGTCCTCTCCAGCTTTGGATTACCACAGTTTTGGGGATATTCGGATGTTGAATTTCATCCCAACCCACCATTTTTTTGCCATTCCTTGTAAGAATTTCATGAAGTCGCTGATTAAATAAGGCCTGTAATTCGTGATTATATTTGATCCCAGTCTCATTCTTGAATTTCTGGATATGTTCACTTTGTTTCCAGTGTTTTCCATTATTTTCATCTCCACCAATATGCATGTACTCATCAGGAAATAGTCCGGCCATTTCAGTAAGAAAAGCATCCAGAAATTCATAGGTGCTTTCTTTTGTAGGGTCTAATACAGGATCCATGATTCCCCACTCACGTTCAACAGAATATTCTACAGGGATGGTAGCGAGTTCAGGATAGCCCACTAACCAGGAAGTAGCATGACCGGGAATGTCGAATTCAGGTATCACGCGTATACCCCGATCTGACGCATAATTAATAATATCCCTTATTTGCTCCTGGGAATAATACATGCCTTCTCCACCCATCTCGTGTAATTTTGGAAATACTTTTGATTCAATCCTGAAACCCTGATCATCAGTTATATGCAAATGCAGGACATTCATTTTTACTGCTACCATTCCATCAATATTCCTCTTTATAACTTCAACAGGAAGCCAGTGACGGGCGGGGTCAATCAATAATCCGCGCCATGGAAAACGTGGACTGTCGTCGATCTTTACTTCCGGAAAATAGTATCCTTTTTGATCGGAATCCAGCAATTGGATTAGAGTTTCCAGTCCTCGTAAGGCTCCATAGCTGGTTTTGGAATATAGTTTTATGTGATTGGCATCAATGTTCAAGGAATAAGATTCATCTACCCCAAGTTCCAGTATTCCAGGTTCCTCAACTTTGATCAGCATTTTTGGGTTAACTGGCTTATTCATTGAAGGACTGATCCTATCTTGCTGGATGAATACTCCGGTTCGTCCCGCTAGTCGGCGGAGGAAATCATCGGCCCGATCGAAGATAAAATTGGAAGGTTGACCATCAATCAGGATTGTGAAATTTTTGTCTATTTGGAGCATTTGAGTGCCTATTTCAACTTTTTTGGGCTGGGGCATTAATGAGGTCGCCTGCTGAGAATAGGATACAGAAATGCTGATTGCCAAACCCAGGAGCAATAATCCGGTTTTCTTCATGATAATTAGCTTATTTTTTTTCAAATATATCGAGTAGGGCATAGAAAGCAATCAGGATTCCACTAAATGGCAGAACCAGGTAAACATAGCCCAGGGGGATTCCCAATGCAGGCGAAATCTGCTTTAAAGTAAGTGTTATAAATACCAAACGAATTCCTCCAACAACAAGAACCAGAATAGCAAAGGACATTACCAGAATGCTGATGAAAGTTTCAAGATACTTTTTGGGTTTTCCTGAAAGTTTAGATGGTAGTAAATCAATTGCAAGGTGTTTTTTTTGCCCATGGCGTAAGCAGAACCTAACAATCCTACCCATATGAGCAGGAATCTGGCCAGTTCATCTGTATAAGAACTGGGGGATTTTACAACATACCTGGCAAGTACCTGCCAAACCACATCTAAGACCAATACGGACATGGTGATGATCAAAGCTATAGCAAGAAACTGGTCGACGTATTTTCTGATTTTTAGCATGGCAGGTTTAAGAGGTTTCAGATATATCCTGTGCCTGGATGGATTCAATAACTTCCCTTAAATCAGGATTTTTCTTATATTCTTCAATTAAGGGTTTTACTTTTTCTATAAATGGTGCTTTGTCAGGATATGAGATTTCAACTCCAGCTTCACGGACTGCTTCAAGAGATTCTTTTTCTGATTCGATCCAAAGTTTTTGCTGGTAAACGAATGATTCATCTGCAGCCTGGGACAACCAGACTTTTTCCTTTTCACTCATTTTATTCCATGTATGAGTACTTATCAGCACAACATCAGGTATTGAAGTATGCTCATTAATGCTGTAATATTTACACACCTCATAATGGTGTGAAAGGTAAAAACTGGGGGGATTATTTTCAGCTCCATCTACAACACCTCCCTGGAGAGCAGTATATAATTCTCCCCAGGAGATAGGCGTGGCTGCCCCGCCTAATAGTTTCACCATTTCAATAGATGTAGGGCTTGACATTACGCGTATTTTCATACCCTCCAGATCTTCAGGTTTGAGTATAGGTTTTTCTTTTGTGTAGAAACTCCGACTGCCGGAATCATAAAAGCATAATCCTCTCAACCAGAATTCCTCTCCTGTAGCCAGAATTTTCTTCCCGATTGGACCACTTAGGATTGCCGACTG